>NZ_ASSI01000155.1:0-10005 GCF_000466765.1 Burkholderia sp. AU4i
AGCGTTATTCCCCCCGACTCCGAATACATATTTCTGTCGAGCGCAGCATCGAGGGAGCGCGCCCGTTCCTCGGGCGTGCGTAACTGCTGTGCGGCTAAGACAGGCCGACCCACGATCTGGCTCCAGGAGTACTGTATAAATATACAGGTATTCTAGCCCAAGATTTCGAGTTTGAGGGTTGGAGGGCGGGTTCAACTTTCTTCCCTCCACTCGCTATCTACCGTCCCTAATTGACCATCAAACACCGTGGCCGCATCGTTTCAAGATTACTTGAATCTTTGAATCGACAGGTCTATGATGCCGCCATGGACTCGAACCTCGTTGTACGCGCGCTCGGCGCGCTCGCTCATGAATCGCGCCTGGCGATCTTCCGCGCACTGGTTGTCGCGGGCCCCGAAGGCATGCCGGCTGGTGAGATTGCTCAGCAGCTTGGCCTCTCGCCGTCTGGCTTGTCGTTCCACCTTAAAGACCTGTCGCATGCGGGCCTCGTCAACAGCGAGCAGAAGGGACGGTTCATCTTCTATTCAGCCAACTTCGATGCGATGAACGCACTGCTCGGGTTTCTGACCGAGAACTGCTGTGCGGGCGCTGACTGTTCCGTTCAAGCTGTGTCGCAGTGCCAAGGAGCTAAATCATGAAACGCATGCACATCCACGTTGCTGTCGAAGATATTGATGCGAGCACCCGGTTCTACGTTGCCATGTTTGGAGGCGCGAAACCGACGGTATCGAAGTCGCACTACCGCAAATGGGAGTTGAGCGATCCGAAGGTCAACTTCGCTATTTCGCAGCGTGGCGTAAAGCCTGGCATTGATCACCTTGCATTCAGGTCGAATCGGACGAGGAACTTGCCGAGATGCGAGCGCGTTTCGCGAGCGCTGAATTGCCTGTCACGAATCAGACGGCGACGACCTGCTGTTATGCAAAGTCGGATAAGACCTGGACCGTGGACCCACAGGGCGTCGCATGGGAGACGTTTCAAACGCTTGAGCACGCCCCTGTTTATGGAGAGTCGCGCGATCGTTCGCGCGAAGCCCGCGTTTCTTCAAATGCCTGCTGCGCCGGCGCAGATCTCAATCGGAGCAAGACGTGAACGACAAGACCTACAACATTCTGGTCCTTTGCACGGGCAACAGTGCCCGAAGCATCATGGCCGAGGCGCTTTTTAACACGCTAGGCAAGGGTCGATTCCACGCGTTCAGCGCAGGCAGTCACCCGTCAGGCGCGGTCAATCCGTTTGCGATCGAGCGCTGCGAGTCGCTGGACTACGACACGGCCGGGCTGCGCAGTAAGAGCTGGGATGAGTTCGGTGCACCCGACGCGCCGCAAATGGACTTCGTGATCACCGTGTGCGACCAGGCGGCTGGCGAGGTGTGCCCGATATGGCCCGGTAAGCCGATCACCGCGCACTGGGGTTTTGAAGACCCTGCCGCATTCGTGGGCAGCGACGAAGAGAAGCGCGCGGTCTTCACCAAGGTCTATCGGCAGATTCTGACGCGGGTGAGCCAGTTTGTGAACCTGCCGTTGCACGTACTCGATCGCAATGCCGCCCAGAATGAAGTGCGCGCGATTGGCGAACGTCCCGCCGAGGAATCCAATGGGCAGCACTGATTCGGTCGCTCGCGCGAGCCGTCCGGTCATTGGCTTCTTCGAGCGATACCTGACGGTGTGGGTTGCGCTGTGCATCGTCGCGGGCATCGCGCTGGGCCAGTGGTTGCCGTCCCTTTTTCAGGCGATCGGTCGCATGGAATTGGCGCAGGTCAATCTGCCGGTGGGCGTGCTGATCTGGGTGATGATCATTCCGATGCTCATCAAGATCGACTTCGGCGCGATGGCGCAGGTCAAGGGCCACTGGCGCGGGATCGGCGTTACGCTGTTCGTGAACTGGCTCGTCAAACCTTTCTCCATGGCGCTACTGGGCTGGATATTCGTGCGCCACGTCTTCGCCGCCTGGTTGCCCGCAGCGCAACTCGACAGCTACATTGCCGGCCTCATTCTGCTGGCTGCCGCCCCCTGCACGGCGATGGTGTTCGTCTGGTCGCAGCTTTGCAAGGGCGATCCCTATTTCACCTTGTCGCAGGTGGCGCTGAACGACGCGATCATGATTGTCGCATTCGCGCCGATCGTGGCACTGTTGCTTGGCCTGTCCGCCATCACCGTTCCCTGGAATACGCTGATCGCGTCGGTGGGTCTCTACATCATCATTCCAGTCGTCATCGCGCAGTTATTGCGTCGCGTGCTGCTCGCGAAGGGTGAGACCCACTTCAATCGCACGGTGTCCCGCCTCGGGCCTTATTCGATTTGCGCGCTGCTCGCCACGCTGTTGCTGCTGTTCGCGTTTCAGGAGCAAGCAATCGTCCGGGAGCCGCTGGTCATTGCGATGCTCGCAGTCCCTATTCTCATTCAGGTGTTTCTGAACTCCGGGTTGGCCTATCTGCTGAACCGCAAGCTCGGGGTCGCGCACTGCGTGGCGGGTCCGTCCAGTCTGATCGGCGCGAGCAACTTCTTCGAACTGGCCGTTGCTACCGCCATCAGCTTTTTCGGGTTCCAGTCTGGCGCGGCGCTGGCGACAGTCGTTGGCGTACTGATCGAAGTGCCAGTCATGCTGCTGGTGGTTGGCGTCGTGAATCGCTCGCAGCGCTGGTACGAGACGGCCTGAGGAGCGAGTGTGAGCGCCATAATCATTGCACACGAGACCGTCGGAAGTGACGTCGGTCTGGTCAAGGCCCTGGTCCGTGACGGCCTCCCGGTCGATGACCTCAACGAACCGCAGCGCCGCTTTTTCGGGTTCACGACGCTTGCCGGTTCGCACGTCGGATACGGCGGCTTCGAACAATACGGGCGCGATGTGCTGATCCGCTCGGTGACAGTCGAGCCAAGCTGTCGAAGCAAGGGCATCGGCCGGAATCTCGTTGCGGTGCTGCTGCGTCAGGCCTTCGACGCGGACGCCAGAACTGCGTGGCTCCTTACGACTGACGCACAAGCCTTCTTCGAGAAGACCGGATTCAACCTTGTGAGCCGCGAGACCGCGCCTGCCGCGATCCTCGCCACGCGCCAGGCCGTTGAACTGTGCCCGGCCACAGCGATTTTGCTCTCACGCCCCATCACCCCGTAGCTCTTTAGCCGCTTCCATACGATGTCCACCGATCTTCCGAACGTCAGTCTTTCTCATCTCGACACGCCCGATCTCACAAAGCTCGAACCCCGGACGATCTCGGATCATCCGCCGCGCATCTTGCTGCTCTACGGTTCGCTCCGTCCGACCTCCTATAGTCGCTTGCTGACACTCGAGGCTGAGCGCATCCTTCGCAAGTTAGGCGCCGAGACCAGAGTGTTTGATCCACATGGTCTGCCACTCGCCGACAGCGTGCCCGCCGACCATCCGAAGGTCCTCGAATTGCGCGAAGCGTCCATCTGGTCCGAAGGCCAAGTTTGGTGCAGCCCGGAACGACATGGCGCGCTGACCGGCGTGTTCAAGAACCAGATCGACTGGCTGCCGCTCGACTCCGGAAGCATCCGGCCGACGCAAGGGCGAACACTCGCGGTCATGCAGGTGTCGGGCGGCTCGCAATCCTTCAACGCGGTGAACGCTTTGCGCGTGCTCGGCCGCTGGATGCGCATGGTGACCGTTCCCAATCAGAGTTCGGTAGCCAAGGCGTTCCAGGAGTTCGATGAGAGCGGTCGCATGAAGCCCTCGTCGTACTACGATCGTGTGGTCGATGTGATGGAGGAACTGTATAAGTTCACGCTACTCGTGCGCGACCGCTCAGATTACCTGACCGACCGGTACAGTGAGCGTAAAGAGAAGGCTCCGGCATCAGTTTCCGTCCTCGCCAATGCAGCCATGAGCCATGAGCACAGCGCACAGAACGCCGACACCGACGACAGTGAAGTCGAGTAACTCGACGGATCGCGCCGAATCGCTGGCCACCTGGGCGCTCGCGCTCGCCCAACTGGTGTCGTGGGGCTCGGTCTACTATTCGTTTTCGCTGCTGGTCGTACCCATGGAGCAGACCATGGGCTGGAGCCGCACGTCCACGAATGCTGCCCTCTCGCTCGGACTGCTGGTCTCGGGTTTCGTGGCGTATCCGGTGGGCAAATGGATCGACCACGGGCTCGGACGTCGAATCATGGCCATTGGATCGCTGATCGCGGCCGCCATGCTTCTGATGTGGTCGGCCACATCGTCGCTCACGATTCTCTTCGTAGCGTGGATCGGCTTGGGCCTGTCGATGGCTGCGACCTTCTATGACCCGCTCTTCGCCGTGCTCACGCATCGCTATCCGCTGCGATACAAGACCAAGATCACACTGGTGACGCTCGTTGCGGGATTCGCGAGCACGGTTTTCATTCCGGTCACGCAGTTCCTCGTGGATCTGGCCGGTTGGCGTCTCGCGCTCGTCGCACTTGCCGCGTGCAATCTAATCATTTGCCTGCCGATTCATGTCTTCGCAATCCGCTCCTCACGAATCGACCCGAACGCTGCCCAGCCGAGCGCGGAGCGCACGGCGGTCGATGCTGCGGCAACGCGACGTGCACTGCGCACGCCTACCTTCTGGGCGCTCGCACTGTGCTTCACAACCTACTACGCGACCTTCGCCGCGCTCACATTTCATCTGGTCCCGTTGATGGTCGAGCGCGGCGTCACCAACACGGTCCTGGACATCACCATGGCGCTGATAGGACCCGCGCAAGTCATCGCCCGCGCGGTCTGGTTCGCATTCGATCGCAAGGTCACCATCACGACAGTTGGTTTCATCGTGGTGACACTCTTTCCCGTCTCGACGGTCGTCCTGATTGTGGCTGGCAAATCCGCTGCGCTTTTGTGGATCTTCGCGCTCTGCTATGGCGCCGCCAACGGAATGATGACGATCCTGCGCGGCACGATCGTCCAGCAGTTTCTGTGGACGGAGGGCTACGGCGCGATCAGCGGCATGCTGTCGTTTCCGTCGAACATTGCGAAGGGCATCGCGCCCATCGCAGCGGCCAGCATCTGGGGATTGACGGATGGATATGTCGCCGTCGAATGGACGGTGTTGCTTGTCTCCGCGCTATCCGCCGTCAGCTTTTTTATCGCAGCGAAGTGCGCGTCGGCACGTCCCTCTTATCGGTGAGTCGATTCGGGAGCAGCGATGACTTACAACGGTCAACGTGGTGACTTAAAGCGTGCGTAGAGTGTTTGCTTTTTCTGTCGAGCGATGTTCGTCAGCATCAAAGCAAAGGTCCTCACGGACGAAACCGGCGTCTACACTGAGATCCCCGCCCTGCTCGCCGCGACGGGGATACTCGAGCCGCTGATTGATTATTTCCTGCATAGAAGCCACGATCGCAGTCTGGAATGGATGCGCAAGGTGACGCGATCGGTGCGGCTCTTTCTTGAGTACATCCAACTCAACCCCGCCGAACGCGACCCTCATCGACTGTTTCAGAATTTCGCGAAGCGCCTGTATACAGGAACGTTCAATCGCGAAACAGGAATCGACGCCACGGGCCTTTGCTGGCCGCCTCGCTCGCCGCACGACGCGGCACGCATCATCATCCATTTGAGCGACTTCTTCAATTGGTTGGGCGAAGTTCGTCCTGAAGCAGCCAGCGTCAATCCTCGGTACGTCGGCAGCACGTTCGATCGACAGATCGATGAAGCCGCTTACCAGTATCGTAGAAGCAAGGCCTTCCTTGGGCATACGTGGGCGTCGAATGCCACCGCGCGCGCCACAGGATATTGGCTTCGCTACCGGAGAATCCCGAAGGTCGCGCGAGGTGAGCCGCCAGCTTTTCCAGAACGTCACTTTGAAGCGTTGCTCTTCAAAGGCTTTCGCAACGGCGATCGTTACGACTATCGTGGCATCTTGATCACGCTACTGCTCCATGGCGCGGGATTTCGAGAGTCGGAGCCTTTTCACCTTTACGTTCAGGACGTATTTCCAGATCCACAGGACCCGCGTCAAGCCAAGGTCCTCATCCACCATCCGCACTACGGGGCCGCGCCTGCTGACTGGTGCGACGAGCGAGGACGACCACGTAAATCGAACCGAGCAGAATACCTCGGCCAGCGCTTCGGCCTTGTGCCGCGTACAGACTTGATGGACCGTCGGCATGCTGGCTGGAAAGGCGGCATGCACGACGGTCCGTACTACAAGCAGGCGTACTGGTTCGTGCCGGAGTACGGCGAGTGGTTTCTGGAACTTTGGCATCGCTATCTGAAGCAGCTTGCGCATTTCGATCGGGATCATCCGTTCGCTTTCGTGAACCTGCGGCGCGCACCCTATGGTGCGATATACACCCTCACGCAGTACAACAAGGCTCACGCGGCCGCGTGCAAACGCATTGGCCTCGAAGTTGGCAAGGCGCTTGGCACAACTCCGCACGGGCACCGACACGCCTACGGCCAGCGTTTGAAGCACGCGGGAATCGACAAGCCGATGATTCGCCGCTTCATGCATCACGCATCGATCGAGAGCCAGGAGATCTACACACAAGCAAGCTTTAGCGAAGCCCGAGAAGCACTTCAGCAAGCGGCGCACCGGCTGGATGGACTTCTTACGACGCCTCTGTCCGATTTGGTCCGTTCATCTGACTAGCCACATCTCCACGTGACCGAGCAAACACATGTACAAGACCTCTCCAACTAAACCCAAGGGGCGTCGCAAGGCGGCAAGGACCGAGCGCAGCATGCGACGCGATTCGGATGCAACCCTGACCTGGGTGGTGGAGTTCTATCCAGAACTTGCAGCCTGGAGAGGCTTCGCCTTGGAGTGGCTCGGTGGGGAAACGCATGGTCTACACCAAAGGCTGCAGGCCCTATCGACTTTCTTCGAGCGCTACCTCATTCTGCAGAGCCTGCCGCTGGACCCGAGTGTATTCCTGGCGCAAACGACACAGGTTCCAGAATTTCACCGAACGGCGTGTCCTGACTCTCCTTGGGGCATCAGCGCGAACAATCTTATCCACGCTTTTCTGCAGTTTGTGTTGCTTCGGCATTTCAGTCAGATTGGTAAAAACGATAACGCCGTATTAATGCAGGGCTATCACAACCCGGTACGTCGTATGTCGAAAGCGGGGTTGCCGAAGCGCGGCGAGAGCGTTTATTCACCACTGCCTTATGGCTACATCGACCAACTTCGGCAGATGCTGGCGGCGGGACCCCATTTTCGCGATTGGCAATGGGCACATGGTGCGCTCGGGAGCAAGATCGGCCATATGGGTGCGAGCGCGCCTGATTGGCTCGACGTGACTGAAGACGAGATTGATCGCGACGATCCGGATTGCGTCTGGCGCATACGTAAGCTGAGTCGAAACTATCGCGGTGGTCAAGTGTTGCAGATGTGGAGTCCAGTCCGATGGGTTGCACTGCTTGTGAAGCTTATCTTGCCCTTACGAACTAGCCAGGTCCGCGTACTTGACTCCGGAGAGGCAGACACCTGGCGCTATGCGGCAGGACGTTGGGAGCGAAACAGCAGCGAGATAGCAGAAGGAAGCGAATCTCGGCCGCTACAGCAGGGTGTGTTCCGGCGCGACTATGATCGCAACAACAACGAGAACGCACTGGCGATCCTCTATATCAACACGAACAAGACCGCCGACGTCTCTAAGTCAGGGCCAGAGAAGGGCTATTTACTGCCATGGACGCACGGCGGGGCGCTTCACCAGAATGTTTTCTACTGGATCGAGAAGCTGCGCAACTGGCAAGAGAAGTACAACCCCATCTCGCGTCGGACCTCATGGGCAGAACTTGATCGTCGACATATCATTGCCAAGACTGATTTTCAGTTGGCGCGCTATCCTGACGCGTGCTTTCTCTTCCGATTGCCAGAATATCCAACGGCACGAATGCGTAACTTTCCGCTTCAGGATCAGGCGCTCAATTCGTGCTGGTTCTATTTGCTGAAGGCATTCGAATCACGGCTCGCCGGGCGTTCCGAAACTCACCACAACGGAACACCGATTCGGCTGCTGCCGCCCCAGTCCAAGAAGAGAACGTTGTTCCCACTTCACAGTTTGCGAGTCTCCCTTGTCACTGCACTGGCCTTGGAAGGACAGGTGCCGTTCCCTGTGCTGCAGAAGCTTGTCGGTCATAGCCGGTTGGTCATGACCTTGTACTACACCAAGCCTGGAGCCACCCATATTCGCGACGTCCTCCTCGATGCGAAGGCTCGCCTGGATGCAAATAAGAATGCGAGCATTCAGAACTTTCTGCTCGATACCGCACACGACGAACTTGTCCGAAGTGCGATCTGCAATAGTGTGAGCAGTGTTTCAGATGCAATCCCTGAGCATCCAGCGGCAAGAAACGCGTTGGGCTGGATGCCAATGCACCACGGCCTTTGCCTCGCTGGAGGAAACGCCAGCGATTCGATGGAGAATCGTTCGATTGGCGGATGCCACAACGGAGGTCCGATGGTTTTGCCGGGGACTGCCGTTGGCAACGCAAAGCACGCTCCCGTTCCGGGAGGGAATCGCAACTGCGTTCGATGCCGCTGGTTCGTGACGGAGCCTCACTACCTTCCATCGCTCGCCGCGCACTTCAACACGATCGCCTACCATTTCGACGAGGCCCGCAATGCTTGCCTCGCGAATGAACGCGTGCTTCTTGACCTAAAGAAGCAGAAGGCTGACGCTGAAGACGCTGGCGAGGTCTTCCTTCATCTCGATGCCTTTCGGCAAGCTGAGCGCGTGTGGGAAGGATCGATGAAGCGATTTAACGACTTCGCGGAGGATCTCACCGCTTGTTGGCGGCTCATTGAGCGCTGCAAGGCTGCGCTCGACCGGGCCGTCGAAGACTCTACTCAACTAGTGGCGGTGGGCACCGCGAGCGATGTGCACATCGCGTTCGAAGAGACCGAATCGGAATTGCTTCAGCTCGCTGGAGTTTGCGACGATGTCGAGCTCTATCCGGATCTCGATGCAGGCAAGGCAGTATTCCGTCGTAGTCAGTTGCTCGATGCCGTGCTTTATCGCGATCACCTTGCGCCCGTCTTCATGACGCTGGGCGAAGAAGAACAACTCCGCGTTGGCAACGCATTCATGCGCCGTCTCGCGCGGCAGATGAACCCCGCTAATCCAGTGCTGGGAACGCGGCAGGTCATCAACCTGATGGACGCCGGCCGGAGTCTCAGCGAGCGATTTGGCATTGATTTCGCCACGTTTCTGCCGGAATGCAATGCCACCGGCATGCTCAAGCGCAAGCCTCAACGAATCGACGAGTCGCAAGCATGAACAGCGCGACATTCGACCACCCGAACGTGCTTCTCGGCACGCTGCTCGCCAAGGGTGGTCGTGCCCATCGGCTTGCTAGGCTAAAAGCGCTGCACGAGATTTGTCGCAGGCATCAGGAATCAGGCTCGCGCGATTTTTCTCTCTCAACCATTGGTCGCCTGGCCGAGGCGGAAGGCGTCCTAAAGGGACGCGTCCTCTACAACATGCAATCGGCAGACTACCGCGAGCTGATTTCGGCCTGGGCGACGTATGCCGGGCCACCGACACTTCGACCATCGAAACCGCTGGCAAGCCACGAATACCTCATGCGTATTCACGACCCCGCGATCCGCTCCATCATGCAAGCAATCATCGGGGAACGAGACAAGCTCCGGGCCGAGGTCAACCTTCTGAAATCCAACGCGCAAGTCGTCGTGGATCGACGCCCAATCGGTGTGCGCGCGTCAGGAGACGCCATCGCGTTGCCAACAACGACAAACGGCCACAACGCGCAGCTCACTCCTTCAGAACGTGAAGCGCTGGGGAAGGCGGTCTCTGCCGACTACCTCGAAAGACATGGCTTACACGAAGGCAGCCATGGCGAGATCGTGAACGAACACGGTCGGACAGTGTTCGATGTCGGCTTCGCGCGTGCAATACGAAAGATCCTCGGAGCCTGAACAGCCGATAACCGAAACGATGTATTTCGATGTATGCATACATCGAAACGGAGAGTCCTTGGCGACCCCACCGCAGAACGCTTTCACGCTTTTCGCCCTCAAACTATGTACTCCACGGGTATAGGTCCAAA
>NZ_ASSI01000156.1:0-12538 GCF_000466765.1 Burkholderia sp. AU4i
CGTTGATCGACGCCTTCAGGTTGTCCGTGATGCGCGCCTGCATGTTGACCGCCATCGCCTTCTGGCCGAGGAAGGTCGACGTACCCACGCCCATCCCGAAGTTGGCGTCGCGATCGAGCTGCGGGATCGACGCCATCGCGCCGACGGCCGCGATACCCTGCTTCGCCATCTGGTCGGTCTGCTGCAGTTGCGAACCCAGCGAGTTGATCTGCGCCTGCTGGCCCGACAGTGCCGTCGACAGCGTCGTCTGCACTTGTGTCAGCTGGTTCACGTTCACCGCGTCGGTGCCTTGCGTACCCGGCGCGACGTTCGTGATCTGGCGCTGCTGCGTGTCGCTGCCGACCGACACCACGTTCGAGCGACCGCCGTCGTTCGAATTCGCGCCGATCGCCACCGAGTTCGAGCCGGCAGTGACGGTCGGTTTGTCGGAGCCGGTGCCATTCATGTCGGCAGCGACGCCGGCGGTGTTCGTCGTGTTCGTCGTCATCAACGTGGAAAGCTGACTCAACTGGTTGTTGATGTTCGTCACGCCAGTCGACAGCGAGGCCACGCTGTTGTTCGTCGTGCTCAGGCCGGTGGACAGTGAACTGAGACCGGCCGCCGTCGATGTCGACAGCGCGTTGATCGCGGTTGAGGTCGAGGTGGACAGCGCAGACACGTTGCTATTGGTCGAGCTCAGGCCCGTCGACAGCGAGTTGATACCCGTCGAAAGTGATGCGACGTTCGTCGCGGTCGACGTCGACAGGTTGTTGACCGCTTGGTTCGTCGCGTTCAACTGGCTGCCGTTGATCGCGTCCGTGCTGGTGGCCGAGACCTGACCGGCAGCGACGTTCGTGATCTGGCGTTCCGCGCCCGGCGCACCGACGCTCAGAACGCCCACCGGACTGGTGCCGAAGACCGGATACGTGACGCCGCCGACCGTGACGCTCGCCACCGCGACCGCATTGCCGGTGACCGAGTTCGCGCCGAGCGCGATCGAGTTGGCGACGTTCGCGGTGGCGTTCGATCCGAACGCGAGCGCATTGGTGGCGCTGGCCGTGGCGCCCGAGCCGTAGGCCTGCGCGCCGATGGCGCTGGCCGTGGCCTGGTTGCCGAGTGCGATCGTGTTGTCCGCGTTGGCCTGGCTCGAGTTGCCGAGTGCGAGCGCGCTGTTGCCGGTTGCCGTGCTCGCGTTGCCGAGCGCCACTGCGCCGGTACCGGTCGCCGTGTCGTTCGCGCCCATCGCGACTGCGCCGGTACCCGTCGCGACGCTCGGGTCGCCGATCGCGACCGCGCCGTCGCCGCTCGCGGTATTGCCGGAGCCGATCGACACGGCCTTGCCGCCTGTTGCCGACGCGCTTTGACCGATCGCGACCGAGCCGTCCGATTGTGCGTTCGAGCCGTTGCCGACCGCGACGCTGCTCGCGCCCGCCGCGCTGGCGCCGACGCCGGCGGCCAACGAGTAGAGGCCCGTCGCGGCGCTGTTCGCGTAGTTCGCCCCCGGCGCACCGCCATCGTTGACGCTGAAGTAGTGCGTTTTCGCGGCTTCGATCGCGGTCGAGGTCGACGTGGACAGCGACGTCATCGAACTGTTGGTCGAACTGAGACCCGTGGACAAGGAGCCGATACCCGTCGACGTCGACGTGGACAGCGACAGGATCGTGCTGTTCGTGCTGCTCAGGCCGGTGGACAGCGAGCCGATGCTGGTCGAAGTCGACGTGGACAGTGAGGAGATCGAGCTGATGGCCGATGACAAGCCGGTCGATGTCGAGGTCGACAGGGACGACACCGAGCTGTTGGTCGAGCTCAGGCCGGTCGACAACGAGCTGATGCCCGTCGAGGTCGAGGTGGACAGCGAAGAAATCGAGCTGTTGGCCGACGACAGCCCCGTCGACGTCGAAGTCGACAGCGACGACACCGTGCTGTCGGTCGAGCTCAGGCCGGTCGACAGCGAGCTGATACCCGTCGAGGTCGACGTGGACAGCGAGGAGATCGAGCTGGTGGCCGATGACAAACCCGTCGACGTCGAGGTCGACAGCGACGACACCGTGCTATCCGTCGAGCTCAGGCCGGTCGACAACGAGTTGATGCCCGTCGAGGTCGACGTGGACAGCGAGGAGATCGAGCTGTTCGCCGACGACAAGCCGGTCGACGTCGAAGTCGACAGCGACGTGATCGAGCTGTTCGCCGACGACAGGCCCGTCGACGTCGAAGTCGACAGCGACGTGATCGAGCTGTTCGCGGACGAAAGACCCGTCGAGGTCGACGTGGACAACGAGGAGATCGAACTGTTCGCCGACGACAGGCCCGTCGACGTCGAGGTCGACAGCGACGTGATCGAACTGTTCACCGATGACAGGCCCGTCGAGGTCGAGGTCGACAGCGAAGAGATCGAGCTGTTGGCCGACGACAAGCCGGTCGACGTCGAAGTCGACAGCGACGACACCGTGCTGTCGGTCGAACTCAGGCCCGTCGACAACGAGTTGATGCCCGTCGAAGTCGAGGTGGACAGCGAAGAAATCGAACTGTTGGCCGACGACAGCCCCGTCGACGTCGAGGTCGACAGCGACGACACCGAGCTATTGGTCGAGCTCAAGCCCGTCGACAGCGAGTTGATGCTCGTCGAGGTCGACGTGGACAACGAAGAGATCGAGCTGTTGGCCGATGACAGCCCCGTCGACGTGGAAGTCGACAGCGACGACACCGAGCTATCCGTCGAACTCAGGCCGGTCGACAGCGAGTTGATGCCTGTCGAAGTCGAGGTGGACAGCGAAGAAATCGAGCTGTTGGCCGACGACAGCCCCGTCGACGTCGAAGTCGACAGCGACGACACCGTGCTGTCGGTCGAGCTCAGGCCGGTCGACAGCGAGCTGATACCCGTCGAGGTCGACGTGGACAGCGAGGAGATCGAGCTGGTGGCCGATGACAAACCCGTCGACGTCGAGGTCGACAGCGACGACACCGAGCTATCCGTCGAGCTCAGGCCCGTCGACAACGAGTTGATGCCCGTCGAGGTCGAGGTGGACAGCGAAGAAATCGAGCTGTTGGCCGACGACAGACCGGTCGACGTCGAGGTCGACAGCGACGTAATCGAGCTGTTCGCCGATGACAGGCCCGTCGAAGTCGACGTGGACAGCGAAGAGATCGAACTGTTGGCCGATGACAGACCCGTCGACGTCGAGGTCGACAGCGACGACACCGTGCTATCCGTCGAGCTCAGGCCCGTCGACAACGAGTTGATGCCCGTCGAGGTCGAGGTGGACAGCGAAGAGATCGAGCTGTTCGCCGACGACAGACCGGTCGACGTCGAGGTCGACAGCGACGTAATCGAGCTGTTCGCCGATGACAGACCGGTCGACGTCGAGGTCGACAGCGACGTAATCGAGCTGTTCGCCGATGACAGGCCCGTCGAAGTCGACGTGGACAGCGAAGAGATCGAACTGTTGGCCGATGACAAGCCGGTCGACGTCGAGGTCGACAGCGACGACACCGTGCTGTCGGTCGAGCTCAGGCCCGTCGACAACGAGTTGATCCCCGTCGAGGTCGACGTGGACAGCGAAGAAATCGAGCTGTTGGCCGACGACAGACCCGTCGACGTGGAAGTCGACAGCGACGACACCGAGCTATTGGTCGAGCTCAGACCGGTCGACAGCGAGCTGATGCCCGTCGAGGTCGACGTGGACAATGAAGAAATCGAGCTGTTCGCCGACGACATGCCAGTCGACGTTGAGGTCGACAGCGACGTAATCGAGCTGTTCGCGGACGACAGACCCGTCGACGTCGAGGTGGACAACGAGGAGATTGAGCTATTCGCCGACGACAAGCCGGTCGACGTCGAGGTCGACAGCGACGACACCGAGCTATTGGCCGAGCTCAGGCCGGTCGACAGCGAGCTGATGCCCGTCGAGGTCGACGTGGACAGCGAAGAAATCGAGCTATTCGCCGACGACAAACCCGTTGAAGTCGAGGTGGACAGCGAGACGATCGAACTGTTGGCGGACGACAAGCCGGTCGACGTGGAAGTCGACAGCGACGTGATCGAACTGTTGGCCGACGACAGACCCGTCGAGGTCGACGTGGACAGCGAGGAAATCGAGCTATTCGCCGACGACAAACCCGTCGACGTCGAAGTCGACAGCGACGACACCGAGCTATCCGTCGAGCTCAGACCGGTTGACAGCGAGCTGATCCCCGTCGAGGTCGACGTGGACAACGAAGAAATCGAGCTGTTCGCCGACGACAGACCAGTCGACGTCGAGGTCGACAGCGAGGTGATCGAGCTGTTCGCGGACGACAGACCCGTCGAGGTCGACGTGGACAGCGAGGAAATCGAGCTATTCGCCGACGACAAGCCAGTCGACGTGGAAGTCGACAGCGATGACACCGAGCTATTGGTCGAGCTCAGACCGGTCGACAGCGAGCTGATCCCCGTCGAGGTCGACGTGGACAACGAAGAAATCAAGCTGTTCGCCGACGACAAGCCAGTCGACGTCGAGGTCGACAGCGACGTAATCGAGCTGTTCGCGGACGACAGACCCGTCGAGGTCGAGGTGGACAACGAGGAGATTGAGCTATTCGCCGACGACAAGCCGGTCGACGTGGAAGTCGACAGCGACGACACCGAGCTATTGGTCGAGCTCAAACCGGTCGACAACGAGCTGATGCCCGTCGACGTCGAGGTGGACAGCGAAGAAATCGAGCTATTGGCCGACGACAAGCCGGTCGACGTCGAAGTCGACAGCGACGACACCGAGCTATTGGCCGAGCTCAGGCCGGTCGACAGCGAGCTGATGCCCGTCGAGGTTGACGTCGACAGCGAGCCAATCGAACTGTTCGCCGACGACAAACCGGTCGAAGTCGACGTGGACAGCGAGCCGATCGAGCTGCTGGCCGACGAGAGGCCGGTAGACGTAGACGTTGACAACGACGCAATCGAGCTAACAGCCGACGACAGGCCCGTCGACGTCGACGTCGACAACGACGTCAATTGGGAAAAGTTCACCGCATCGGTCGGATTCGTACCCGGCGCCAAATTCGTGATCTTGTTGTTGTTCAGCGACGTCGTGTTTTTCAGGTTAATAGTGCCGCTCGTACCAGCGTTCAGCGTTATGCCGCTTGGGCCGTACAGTGTAATCGCACCGGTGGGGTTATTTGCGGTCCCCCCGACCAACATGTAGGCATTGGTGCCAGTTACACCGCCGTTGGCACTCGGATTCTCCGAGATGACTACCCCCGAGGTTCCGCTTGCGCAGGCCCCCTCACCGTTGACAGCGTTAACGCTCGTTACACTAATGTTCGAACCGCTAATAGACGCCGTGGACGAAGGAGTGCCATTACAATTCTCAATCGCCCCCGCCCACGCCTCGTTGGGCAACATGCCCACGGTCAAGATTCCTGCCACAGCCAGAAATCCCAACACGCCATGCGCAAGCCGCATCGTCGGCACACGGCATACACTCTGATCGGACGAGTTCATACGTCCCTGCTCGAAAATGCTCTTGGAAGCCTTACCGCGCGCGTTCGTCAGCTCGGATGCTGCTACCCACACACCCAGCGCCTCATTCCATATGCTTCGATAAATTTTATTCATGGTAATTAGGTATCCGATATTACTTTTTAGAATTTGACGCCCCGGCCGATCATCGGATTGGCTTGCTTGTCGTCAACGGCTCTCGTGGTTCGTGGGGTGGAGCGTCACCATCCATATTTCAAGTGTCGTCGCACGATCTCGAACTTTTTGGCCAGGTGCTTTTTCCACACTTACAATTCAGGAAAACTTATTAAGTGGCATCGACTAGATTCCCACCGTTTCGTCATTACCGTGATCGATCGCGATCATGGTTGGAACTCTCATCAAGCTCCGTGAGCAGATCGCCAAAGAAGCGGACGACGTTGAGGCCGGTGATGTTGTGCGTACAGTAGTGACACGGATCAATCCGTTCGCGCCTTGGCCTGGAGCGCCAGGAACAATGCGTCGATAGTTCGTACGGTTCGATTTCTTGACGCAAACCTCCCGAGAACCCGCTACGCTTGACCTACGACGATCCGCAAAAGCCAGCCTCGTGGAGACGACACCGGCGGATCGGGACGTCATGCACGGCCCGCTATAACTTGTCGAGACTGACCTGCTGCGCGACACATAGCTGTCTGTCGCGTTCTTTGTGCAACATCCTGGTGTGTTTGACCATCAAGCCCTCCCTGTTGAGCGCTACGCCCGGCTTATCGAAATACCTCGACCGCAACGGATCGAAGTCAACCGAGAGGTGGCAAGCGATTTGCTCACGCGTCGACGTTTCGATCGAGGCCGTACGCACGGCCACCGCGATCATCTCGCCCCTCAAAGCATGCGGCCCGATTGCAAACCGACTGACCGCTCATGCCGAATTTCGCGACAACAGCGATCGGATGCAGCTTGTCGACCGTCGGCATCAACAGATGCCGCTACCCGCGCCCGTATCCCCTGATACGGGCGATCGACAGCGTTACAGAGTCCGATATCCGATTTCGCAAGCCACGGAAACGCCTCGGCACACCAAACACCGGACCTTCACTTCAATGCAAAGATCAAATGCCTCAATCCTCACGCTCGAAATTGGATATCTCAAACTGCTTACGATCTTTATCGCGAATCCATTCAGGCGCACGACCTACCCCTGACCACGTTGCTCCGCTAACGGGATCGAAATAGCGGGGGCGCCGCTTGGTCGCACGACGCAGGACATCGACCGCGAAAATATCCTCAGGAGAAAAACCAAACTCGCGGACGCAATATCTGATCTCCAGCAAAATTTCCTCCGCAGCCGCTCGCCGCTCCTCGGCAATCCGCGACTCCAGCTTCGCCCGTCTCTCCAAATACCGCCGATACGACTCCAGGTTACGCATTTAGATAATCACGTCTCGCCATTCTTGGAAATAGACTCTGATCGAGACGGCAATCTGGTAACCGCTCGCCACTCCCCTGTCCATCGCTATCATCCGCAAAATATTTCCGGATGCTTCAACGCCATCAATGGCGAATGACTCACATCTATTTCGTCATACAAACCATTCAGACGGCAAATTCGCCTGAAAGGCAATCGCACCCGCTTCATCAATCCACATGAAGCATGCTATATGGAGGGCAAATCGAAATTGACAACATTTGTCACGAATCAATCACGCCCTAGAAATTATTCCGTTCATAAAAGTTGACAAAAAAACAGCCAAAAAATGCCACTCTATTTCGCAAATCAGTCATGCCATCCAGGCGCACGATGCCCAGGCATATTGTTTCAATTTACTTTCAGTTAAATCCGGCCACCAAACCACCCCATGCACGAGGGTATTCCCGGATTTAAACGACACGATAAAAATGATGCCAATGAAGATTCTTGCCGTTGACGACGAGCCAGCACAGGCGGCGTTCATCCGCGATTCCCTGATCGCCGAAGGGTTCGATGTCCGAGGCGCCACGCGGGGTGCGGAAGCCATACGCCTCCTCGAAACCGACAACTTCAATCTGGTTGTGCTCGACTGGAACCTGCCGGATATTTCCGGACTGGAAGTCCTCGCCTGGATTCGTGCGCGGGTGGGCAGAGATCTCCCCGTGTTGTTCCTGACGAATCGAGTGCGCGAGGAGCAGCTTGTCATTGCGCTCGATGCAGGTGCCGACGACTATATGGTCAAGCCCGTTCGTCGCCATGAACTGATCGCAAGAGTACGCGCGCTCCTGCGGCGTGCCTATCCAGTGAACGCAACGCCAACATCGATCAACATTGGGCGTTATCGTCTGGATCTCGTGACCGAAACCGCATTCCTGAGCGATGAGCCGATCAAACTGACATCGAGAGAATTCAACGTCGCCGTCGCCCTGTTTCAAAACTGTGGCCGCGCGATGCCAAGAGAAGCATTGATCAAGTCGATATGGGGCCGCCATAGCGACCATATTTCTCGAACGCTCGATACGCATATCTATCGTGTGCGATCGAAGTTGCGAATCGGCCCCGAAAACGGTGTTCGACTTCGCGCTGTCTACAATCACGGTTATCGGCTGGAGTTGCTCGATCCCAACCTCACGTACGATGCAGAATAGCGGCTGCCGTTACCCGCGCCAAAGACAACCTACGTGACCGAGGGGCTATCAAGCTGCGTTCCTGCCGGGTGAACACCGAGGGCTTGCAGTCAGGAAATGGTGTCACCCTGACCGCTGCGCAAACCATGGGCTGGTTGCACGATACGGCAGCCGGCATCGTTGATCGAAGCGCCGTTGCCGATGGTTACCCTCTCAGCGGGTACCGCCAATTTCCAGGCGAACGCCGTGACGCTCAGAATTCGATACAGGGAATGTTGCATTTTTCAACCTCACATCGGAACGTCGTTTCCGGCATCGGTACGATCGTGACCGGCACGGGAGACTGCACGAACCGCCGTCACCGAGCCTGCTCGCGCGGCGGCCTGGTCATCGGCTTCGTCGAACCTTGAATCAGTCGAGCCGCAAGGGGCATGAACTCACCATGTTTGGGGCGATCGGCTAGCCAGGCCACGCAGACGGCCAGCGCAATCGCGCTCCCCCACAATGTCAACAGGACACGCATCCTCACCTCACCTTCACCGGCTTGGCCGCGACCTGCGTGATTTTCGCCCGCGGTTTCGGTGCCGTTTCGAGGACAACCACCAGCGTCACGACAAGCCCGCAGATCAGAAGTCCGCACATTCCGAGCATTGCCTTATTCATTTCTGCGCCTCCCCCTGCATCGTTTGACCGAATGCGCCAATCGAGCCGCACGGGCGACCGTGCATGGACGCTCGAATCACACTCGAAAGGCTCGACGCGATTCGATCGCCCGATGGCCGGCCATGGAATGCGTCCTGGTGACGGTCGCGACGCCCTTGATGCCGTGGATCGCGGTGAAGTTGCCGTTGGCATGACGAGGCGCATCGGTCGTTGGCTATCTCGAGTCGCGACGGCAAACCGAGCCTTTCGACGATCCCCGAACGCATCGGCGGCGATCTCATTTGTTGCCTGTAAAGAGGTTCTTCGTTGATCTTCGGGGAATAGGTCAGCTTCAATTTCTTGCCACTCAAACTATCAGGAATGCAAAGTAATATTCCAGGAATCCGACTTCACCCGAGATACCGAAGCATCATCAGATTGGAGCGGACTCTCAACGATTCACGCGTTCGCGTCGCCCGGCACGGTCGCCTGCCCCTCCCCCGAAAACCGCCCGCTGGAATGGCACAAGAGACGGTTCCGCTTGCTCCACTTGGTCGACTAGTCGCGCCGATGCGCCCTCTCGGCCGACAAAGCCGTAGCGTTGAACTCCAGTTCGGACAAGACGCGCTCGATTACCTCGGTCCAGTTTCCGCGCGTGGTTTGGGTAAAGATGCGCATGCCGGGATACCACGGACTATCTTCACGATTGCGGAACCAGCGCCAGCACCCCGAGTATCGGTTCAGTAGCCAAACGCGCTTGCCCATGGCTGCCGCAAGATGAGCGACCGCAGTGTCGACTGAAATGACAAGATCCAGTGTGTCGATGAGGGCCGCGGTATCGGCAAAATCCCTCACCTCGTGCATCCAGTCGACCACATGTGGGTACTTCTCGTGGGGCAACGCTTTCGAAATGTCTTCTGCCTTCTGTAGACTGATCCAGTGCGCACCAGGCCACGCGAGCAATGGCCCCATCGTCTCCAGGTTGATACTGCGCCGTCGATCTTCGGCCATGGCCGAATGCCCTCCCGCCCAGACCACCCCGATGCGAGGCAAGGTACCCGGCTGCAACGTCGCCACTTTCGATGACCATTTTCGCGACCGTCGCCGATCAGCGTGCAAATATGGCAAGTTGGCGGGAATGTTGTCTACTCGCGTTCCGAAGGCCATGGGCATCGACAGGAGCGGGCAATACCAGTCCCATCGAAGCGCGTTGAATGGCTTGTCTTCGAGCAGCGTCAGATTCGGCCACCGGGAGCAGAATGAATCGGTCAGCAACCGGCGCAGCGGTTTCGGGCATATGAATCCAACTGCCGTGAAATGTTCGAAGGCCATTTCGAGATATCTGCAAAATTGCAGCGTATCGCCAAAGCCCTGCTCGGCAAAAACGAGCAGGCGGTTTTCACCTGGCGGTAGCGCTTGCCCCAGCCACCGACGGATCGAAATAGCAGGAGGCTTGATCCCTGAAGGCGAATCGCCCTCTCGAATGGTTGCCCATCGGTGTTCGAAATGTGGCCACGCTTCCCCATAGTCGCCGGTGCAAAGCAATGCATATCCGAGATTGGCGTGAGCTATGAGATGGTTTGGATTCAACTTGATTGCTTGACGATACGCATTGATCGCCAGATCGATTTTTCCTAACTGGTAGAAACTCACGCCCAGATTGCTATGAGCATCCGGACGCGCTGGATAACGTTCGATCATGCGTCGGCAAATATCGCGGGCGTCTTCCGGCTTGTCATCCAGATCCAAGGCCTTAAACAAGTTATACAGCAGCTTCGAAGTGTCCAGATCCGGCTGATGATCCTCGGCAAATGCCAGACCGCTTCGCGCGCTTGCTGCCGCCCGCGGAAATGCCTTCAATCGTGTTTGCGCCACGCACAGGCTGTTGTAGAAGATTGCGTTGGGAGACACGTCAATAGCCCGCTCGAACCAGTCCTCGGCCTCCTCAACCTCATTCAACGACAGAGCGATCAGCCCTCTCAGATGCAGGACATCACCGCTCGACGGGTACGCCTTCAGAACGTCTTCGACCAGCCGAAGAGCGAGTTCAGGCTGGCCAGCGTTATAAGCCTCGATGGCCTTGTCATAGCACAACTGGATATCTTCAAGATTCGATTCCACCGCAACCCCGATCAGCAGTCCAAAGCAGTGAACGTTCCGCAGCGCAGCTCGGACCCGGAAGATGGACGCTGGATATCCATTACCGCCTCAATGCCGATTTGCCAACGTTGCATGGGGCGCGCGTCGAAGACCGGCGATTTCCGGGGGCCCTTCCAACGTCGACGTGTCAGTTTGAAAATTCAACCAGACCTCGAGCCGTCATTGAACAAACGTTATCCAGAGATCGGTCGTGACCGGATGCCGTCCGAAAACACCTGCCCCGCAAAAAACCTCGATCAGAAAAAAGGCCAAGCGTGAGCTTGGCGTCAAATCCGAGGGGAAGTGCTCCGGTAACAGAGCATTGACGATGGTACGCGTCCGCACACGGCGAGATTTGAACGATTGTCACATCCAGAAGGAGGGAGGCATTTGCGGCCTTCGGCGATCACCGTCATCGGCCTGCGAGAACCGGTCATTCAAAATCATGCGAACCATCGACTCAACGACGGAAGCGTGCCTCGTCCGGAAGCCTTGCTTCGACAACACGGGCCGTCCGAATCTGAACGAGTCTCGACATCAACCGCCGGAACCCGCACGAATACGACAAATAATCCCTTAACAACGCAAACCCCGAGGAGCACCCGCGGACCAGGCCGACAGGCCCGCGCAGCCCAGGAATCTCATCCAGCCCCGTTGGGACACCGGGAAAGCACGGAGTTCCTGCGATCGACGCCATCACACAAAAACTTCCGTAACGGCACCGCTTCCGTCCGCCGACACGCTCCCTCCGGCACCAGCCGGATGCCTCCCGTGCCCCGCCCCGCGGGTCCATCGCTTCGCATCGAAGCATTCGTTTTCATTACGCCGATATTTACGGTTTACTTCTGCACTAAACACGCCAAACGCCCTGCCGCCCGAGGCACGCCGGATCGGCTACGTGCCGCAGGAAGGCGCGCTGTTTCCGCATCTGTCGGTGGCCGACAACATCGCATTCGGGCTGCCGCGCGCGGCGCGGCGGCGCCATCATCGCGTCGACGAACTGCTCGAGATGGTCGGGCTGCCCGCATCGTATGCGAGCCGCGCGCCGCAGCAACTGTCGGGCGGCCAGCAGCAGCGCGTCGCGCTCGCCCGCGCGCTCGCGCCGGAACCATCGCTCGTGATCCTCGACGAACCGTTCTCCGCGCTCGACACGTCGCTGCGCCACGAAACGCGCGGCGCGGTCGCGGATGCGCTCGCCGCGGCGGGTGCGACATCGGTGCTCGTCACGCACGACCAGCCCGAGGCGATGACGCTCGGCGACGAAGTGGCGGTGATGTGGCACGGCCGCCTCGTACAAACCGCCGCGCCGCAGACGCTGTACCGGCAGCCGGTCACGCGCGACGTCGCGTCGTTCGTCGGGCAAGCCGTGCTGCTCGCCGGCCGCGTGCGCAGCATGCGCATCGCCTGCGCGCTCGGCGAACTGCCGCTCGTCTCGCCGCTGCCCGACGGGCCGGCCGACGCGATGCTGCGTCCCGAGCAGATCGGCATCGTGCCGGTCACGCAGGCCGACGCCGCGCGCGGCCATACTGCGCGCGTCGAAGCCGCGCAGTTCGCGGGCCAGGATGCCGACGTGGTCGTGCGCCTCGATGCCGATCCCGACGTGCTCGTGCGCGCACGCGTGCCGGGACACCGGTGTCCGGCCGTGGGCGAACGTGTCGCCCTGGTGGTGGATGGCGCGGTGATGGCGTACGCGCGCTGAGCGGCGCGGCGGTTGGCGGTTGGCGGTTG
>NZ_ASSI01000157.1:0-49551 GCF_000466765.1 Burkholderia sp. AU4i
ACCACTTCCGACTTTAGCTCGTCACTCGGTGATGGTGACTCGAGAAAGCACGTTGTTTTCTCGATCATGGACACCCTGCAAGCCGATCACTGAGTTGCGATGAAGATACTTATCTGCTCAAACGTCTATCCACCGAAATTCATCGGCGGCGCCGAACTGATCGCACACCAGCAAGCGGTCATGTTGAAACGCGCCGGACACGAAGTCGAAGTGTTTTGTGGGGACATTCGCGAAGGCTACCCCCGACATAGCTTGCGCACCGACGAACTGGATGGAATCACGGTCCACCGCAACCGGCTGACCGGCGAAGATTTCCAGATCAACCTACTCAGCTTCAACCACCCGGAAGTTGAGGACAATTTCCGCGCGGTCATCGAGCGATTCAAGCCCGATGTGGTGCATGGACATAATTTGATCGGACTGTCGACGCGCATTCTCCGGATCGCCAAGGATGCCGGTGCGTTCTGTGTCGTCACGCTCCATGATCATTGGGGATATTGCCTCAAAAATACGGCGATGCTTGAGGATGGGCAGCTTTGTGATGACTTCACGGCCTGCACGCGATGCCACGGCCCGCTAGACGACGGCCGTGGCAGAAACATACCGATTCGGCTTCGCCAAGGGCATTTCCGGATCTTGTTCGACAGCGTCGACGCCTTCATCTCGCCTTCGGCCCATCTGGCAAATTCGTACTTGAAGGCTGGCTTCCCAGCCGAGAAGATGCACGTCAACTGGAATGGCGTCGACTTCCAACGCTTTTCCAATATCGGAAGACGAGCAGCACCTGCCGTGCGCTTTACCTTTGTTGGTTACTTCGGCAAGCACAAGGGGGCCACCACCCTGCTAAACGCGCTCGCAATCGTCAAAAACCATGTCAACGTTCACGTCAATCTGATCGGAGAAGGCGAACAGCGTGAAGAATACGAGCGCTTGGTTACCAGCAACGGCTGCAAGGATCTCGTGACGTTCTGGGGAAAAATCCCGAATGAACAGATGACTTCCGTTTATGAAAATACCGACGTGCTGGTTCTTCCGTCAATCTGGCCGGAGAATCAGCCAGTCTCGATCACGGAAGCCATGTGCTCCGGAATACCGGTCATTGCATCGCGAATCGGCGGCATGCCGGAACTGGTCAAGCATGGCGTCACCGGTTTGACCTTCGAACCCGGCAACGCAAGCGACCTCGCCCATTGCATGGAAAAAATGGCGCGCTCTCCGGAATTGCGCACTCTGCTCGGCGTCAATGCGCAGGAAGCCATGCGATTCAATGCCTTCGAGATGCAGGTTTCGCGCCTCGTTCATATCTATAGGCTTTCGATCGGTCATTCCCCAACACCCGGCCCAGCGGCGCGGATTCTGTGCATCGGAGACAGATTTGACCAGTCGTTTGCCACGATTGTCGAAGCCACCCATGAATGTCTCGCCGAGGAAATTCGCCCCGTCTTCACACACCATGAATGGATCACTCCGGCGCAACTTCGAGAGTTCTCGTTGATCTGGATTACCGAGAGCAATGGCGATCTGAGCAGCTTGATACGCCAGAACTTAGACATCAGGGTGCCGGTAGTCCTGCCCCAGGCAAAACTCAGGGGATTGCCCGCGGAACACGGGCTCCCGGTATGGTTTGCGTATGAAGACGCCGCCGAAGCACTGGCATGTATTATCGAATTTTCACGAGATCACGCCAGTCGCCATATGTCAAACACCGAGTCGATCAGTTGAGCATCACTGTACTTCGGCCGGTGGCGAACACCTCCGGGTTGGCTTGCCGCGTATGTGCCGCAAGACCTGACGTGACCGGCCGATACACGACTCATCAATCACGACATCGAGATGGACTCCATCTCGATGTCGCCCAACATTGACTGGATATGGCATACCTCGCACAAGGTTGTCTTCCTACTATCGTGAATTCATGAAAATTGCCTTCTGCGTCGATGCCATTACCCCACCTCTTACCGGCATCGGTCGTTACACGTATGAATTGGCCAATCATTACCTGGCGGATTCATCAAATTTCGGAGAGTTAAAATTCTTTCTCCAGAATAGTTGGATCGAGGACCCCAACGCATTGTTAAGCAATCTCGCTCCGGCTCGACACAGAAAGAGGCTCCTTGCTCAGGCAACACGAAAATTCCGGCGCTGGCGACTGAACCGCCAGGCCAGACAGTTCCTATTTCACTCGCCCAATTACTTTCTCCCGGATCTGGCCGACTCCGGAATCTCGACCATTCACGATTTGTCGGTATTCAGGTATCCTGAGGCACACCCCCGCGAACGACTCGCCGATTTCGAAAACCGGTTCGAATCAACGATCAACCGAGCACAACACCTGGTCACCGACTCCGAAGCCACACGAAAGGAAGTCATCGATTACTTCGGCTGGCCGGACCATCGCGTTACATCGATTCCGCTCGGCGTAGCGACCGATTTCCACCCTCGTGACAACAGCGATTTGCAAAACTACCTGAGTTCGACCGGACTTGGGTTCGCATCATATTCGCTGTGCGTATCAACGCTGGAACCGCGCAAGCGAATCGATTACCTGCTCGACGCCTACTCCAGCCTCCCCGACGATGTACGGCGGCACTACCCACTGGTGTTGGCAGGCAGCAAAGGCTGGTTGAGTGACGCTCTGCATTCTCGCATCGAGACCTACCAACGCGCCGGATGGCTCCGCTATCTCGGATTTGTTCCCGAATCGGCGCTTCCACTCCTTTACTCCGGTGCACGCGCCTTCCTGTACCCGTCGATTTACGAGGGATTCGGACTCCCTGTCCTAGAGGCGCTCGCCAGCGGCATCCCGACCTTGACTTCGAATCGCTCGTCCCTTCCCGAGGTCGCCGGAGGTGCGGCGTGGCTTGTGGACCCCGACGACACCGAGGCGTTGAAGCAAGGCATCGCAAAGATCCTCCTTGACGACGAGTGGCGGCGAACCGCAGTGTCCGCGGGCTTGTCAGTGGCCAGCCGCTTCACCTGGAAGCGCTGCGCAGATCGGACGATCGAGCTCTATCGGCAAATCTCTCAGGGGTAGTCACTGGTGCCGTCTCAATGAAACCTGCTCGTGGTAACCAGCGAGAGTGCAGGACGACGCCACGTCAATGCGCAGCCCACTTCGCCCCGTCACACACCGCCAGCACAGTCGTTGTCCCGCTGCCTGTTAACGGCTTCGCATATTGCGGCTTCGCCGCATCAGTCACCAAGTAAGTTGATCCGATCGATGACTTGCCGCATGCGGGTAGAGTTGCGACCGTTGCCCGTGGCATCGCCTCTCGTGCGCCAGCTCCGGCCATCTGAATCCAGCGCACCCCATCATGGACAAGCACGAGCACCGCGTTGCGATTCGCCTGAAATCTGCCGCCGTTGTCCACAAACAGGGAATCACGGCCGTCGCCCGAATAGACCGTCAACGCTTCGCGGAATATCAATGTGATCGTCCGTCCTGCCCAACCACCGCCGAGATACCGCAATCCGGTGGCTCCCTTCACCGCAAATACTTCACCATTTGACGGAAGATTCAGAAATTCGCGCGATATCAGTTCGGGTATTTTGAGGTCTCCAGAGGAAAGCACTCCACCCTGACCATCCGTCAAATTGAGATTATCCGGCCCGATATTTATATTGGATGTCGAAACAAGCGCAGAAATACCGACCACATTATTCGCCAACGTATTCCCATCGAACATAACAATCGATTCTGGGCGTCGAGTCACCAATACCTTTTTGGCATTGAATAATTCCGCCCCATACACCCTCACACTACCACTCTCAACATAAATATGCGTCGAATTATGATTCAACCGCATACCAGAAAGATCAACGATTTGACTGGGATTCAGATTAACCCTCACCCCAACAGCTTGACTCCAGGCAACATTCCCCACCCCTGAAAATCCATTCAAATTTCCACCAAACCACCACCCCACCGAATCAGAAGACTGCCCGACGTTATCAGCAAAATTGTTGACGGCACTTACTGTACTGACATTTTCGAAGCGAAACGACGTTTTATACCCATATGCAAAGTTATTGACAATAACTGGCCCATCAACGGCGTCGTGAAAATTATATGCAATGCCGGATCGCCGATTACGCGCGGGATCTCCTGACGAAGCAATCGTTGCGAAGGGCCACATATGACAATTAGCAATTCTCGCAACATCGTAAACGCGCGTGAGCTCGATGCCATTATTATTATCACCGTACAAAGAATTGATAAATGGCCGCTGATAACCCGCATCGTACACAGCTCGTTCAAATCCGAGAATCGTGACGCGGTCAACCGCCGCATCGTCACCGCCGATCGTAATTGCCGTTCCTGCGTACGACTTGCTATCGGGCGCAGGGAACGTCATCCCCGCGCGAAAGATCTGCATTGCCCGAATACTCGCACCGGAAGACAAGACAATCGTCGCCGCGGGACTCACATTCAACACACCGCAACGAGAGTTGGAATATTCGGTGATCGAATTGCTGCCGTTGGTCCCCGGCGTTGTGCACTCACCTTCAAGTGAAACACCGGATGGGACAACCAACTGTCGCTCAATCAGGTATTTGCCGGTTACCTTAACGCGGCCTCCACCGATCAGGCCACGCATCGTTTCCTCGAGGCAGGCAGACGAGTCTTCTCTTCCTGTCGGATCACAGATGGCATCTCCGCTGCCACCATGCTTTCGAGCGGTTCCCGCGACCATCTCTCGACCGGGCACATCAGCTACCTGGGCGGCCGCGTTCTTTGTTGCGAAAGCAGACAGGCCAACCATCACGGCTACAACCGATCCAACAAGTCTCATAGGCAGTTCAGCGCGCAGGTCCGAGAATACAGCGAATATCGGCATCGTTATCGGCACATGCCTTGCATGGCCCCTCCGAGTACGCTCGACGAACACAACCGTAGACTACCGAAGCGATGTATCGTTCGCCGGTCGCGTCGCTCGCGGAAGCGATCACGGCCAATCGGCATAGCTGCGTGCTGGTTTGCGCCAGCGTCTCATCTAGTGCGTGATCCGCTCGAACCCGCGGATCACGCGATTGGCATGCGACGCCGCCCGTAACTCGACGCCTGCCCCACCACCACCACTCAAGAGCGAGAGTCGGAAATCAGGTCCTGTATGACTTTCCGGGCGAAGCGAATCGAGGAATCGACGAGAAGTTCATCACGCTCCAGCGAACGATAGATCTCGTACGCATTTTTCGCGAAATGATGGATATCCATGTATCTCTCCGCCTCGCTATTGGTCGCTCGCTTGTAAGTGCGAAAACGATCTGCGCCCTGCACTCCGAGATAACGCCCAATTTCGGGATATACCGGGCAACCATGCTGATCGTCGAAGATATCGTCGATCCCGCCTTCGACCGGCGAACCAGGCTCAAGACCTGCTGTTTTGGCGGCATGCAGTGCAAACTCGCCAAGAATAGCGACGCACGGATGATTCGGTGTATGCATGAATGCGCCACGCGCAATCCAAGCGTCCCAGCGTGAGCGCGCGAACTCTTCTAGTTGATAAGGACGCAACAGATCAAAGAATACTTCCTTAGCCGCATTGAAGTGATGAAAATAACCAAGGCGATCAAATATCAATGCATTGGCAATATTGGCTGCTTGCATATGAGGCAAACCAAGAGTAAAGGCAGCCGCAATGATTCTTGAGTGATAAACCTCGATCGGAGAATTCAGTGGTACGCCGCGGTGCGGAATGATGATCATATCTGGATGAAAACCACTGAATACCAACGGAGGGATAATCACGACATTCCTCGTGATTTCCTGCAACGCATCTTTCGAAAACTCATCCATACCGTGATCCGGCAAGATTTGCGAAATTATTAAATCCGAGTTTTCCAGGTGACTGATTATTTCCCGTCTATTTGACGTCGGCTGCACATGATAACTAGACACTTCTACTTCGGGAAATTGCTTTCGCAAATAAGCAGCCATTCCCACGACTTGACAGATACCTACAAGAGAGATTTTCATGATTCGCCTGTCGTTTCGGAGATTAACTGCCAAAGTCCTGATCAAGGACTTCTTCATCACAAATAATTTTCTGAAGCTGTTTCATGTGCTCCGCGGTCGATGTCCCACCCGCCGCCGTGAATGCCGTATGATTCGGGCGAAAATCTGCGGGCCGAGCGGAAAATGCTGTAGCATCGTTAACCGTTGTGTCCGTACCGCCAAGGTAGTGACGCTTGAACAGGCGCATCACGTGCGCCACTCCCTCGGGCCGTACTTCCCGGAGATCGTCCTCGAAATATGACGAGCGAGCATATGCCCCGGTAATGATTTCATACGACGGAAAGTAGGCCACATTTGAATGGCTGCGCGACGCGTCCTCTGCAACAACACGCAACGCCGACTTGCTATAGCAGGTCGAAACCAGCACATGGCGCGCTTCATAGGTTGCGACCAAGGCGACCGGTGAAACGGTCAGGATGATCTTGATGCTTGGATTGACACCCCGCAGCAGCGAGATGAACTTGGTCAAATCCTCTTCCATCTCCCGAACCGTAAAATTCCGGAATGAAATTGAATCCCTGGCATCCGGATTGGCAACCACGCCGGGAGCGATCGGGAAAACAGCACCATCGACATCCGAAACCCATCCCTCCGTCAGCCCCAGCGTAAACACAAAAACGTTTGCGCGCTCGAACATTTCGCGCACAGCCTTGAAATGTTCAACGCGATCGGATTCAACCTCTTCACGATTGGCAAATCCAGATTCCTGTACCCGCGGGCGAAACGGATCGACCGCGCGGCCATCTGCCCGCCACCATACGGTATCGACTGGATGAAACAAACCGTAAGCCCGTAGGAATAGCTGCAGAAGTTGACGCACGGTGTAGATATTGCCGAAGCGAGCCGGGAACACACCATATCCGTCGTCAACCGCCGCCGTGGAGCGCGGGGCACTCTCCGTCACCAGATAGTCGTAACCTTCCGAGGTCAACGTTCTCGATATGTGCTGGGCGAAACAGCTCCCTGCTGTCGCGATCTTGTCCCCTAGATTGATCGGGAACGGCGCCGATACTACCGGATCCACTTCACCAATGTTCAGGCTGGACACCGATCGTTTCCAGAAAGCGTAGTCCGGTTTGCCGGAATAAGGATTCTTCATGTTTCCCCTTCACATGTTCTGACTGATACAACTCATCTTTCTCCCGGTTGGCCCAGCTTCGGCGTGAGTCACCAAAGTATGAGCTTCGCGGAGCTGAAGCACTACGTGTACAGACCGGCCGATGACCCGCCCGGTCGCGGATGCCCATAGCCAGCCGCACCGCACAGGAATGTCCGCCACGACCCACTCTCGGCACACTCGCCTCCGTTCCAGGCTTGCCTGTGACCAGAGCGCAGTCGGGCGCACTTCACAAATTTTCACTGGTTCGAACACATGCCGGAACCCGAACGAACGAATCGAGCAATTTTGAAGATTTTACGTCTCAATAGACGAAGAATATCAGCAAAATTTCGCAATAATTGTGTCGACGCGACGACGACGCCAAAATTGTTAAATTTCTGCGAAAGATTGTTGAAGTTGCATCGATTGCCATCAGGCGATACGTCACGTCGAGGTCGGGTACCTGCGCTTGCGAAGCAAGCTCGCGCGGCTCCCCCCCCTTCGTCACCCAATCGACGGCACTCCGGCGAAGGCTGTCGGCCGGCTTGGTCAAGCGAGAGCGAGGGCCACGGCGACACGTCACGCCGAGCGCCTGCAAAACAGCAACATGCAATAAATTTCCGGAGGCAGGTCACCCCGGCCAACTATGCCACGGGCCAAAGCAGGGTCTAGCCGGTCAGGCCAGTTCGTTCAGATGCCTGATCAGCCAATTTGTGCTCTCCCGCCAGTTGACCAACCTCATTCCGTCGGTCGCGGACACTCTTTCTGATTCTGAATCATTCATCCATTCGAGTATTCGATCCGCGAGCTGAATCGGATTATCGTCGCCAAAATACGATGCCGACTCTCCGGCGATTTCTCTGAACACCGGCAGATCCCGCGCCAAAATTGGCATCCCGTAATGCATCGCCTCGACTAGGGGCAGGCCAAATCCCTCCGCCATCGACGCCATTACCAATCCACCCAGATTCCTGTAGAGCCACCCCAACTGGCCATCACTGACATCTTCCAACCAGACGATCCGCTTGCCGTTCTCGGGATGCGCACGTAAACGTGCGGCAAACGATTCGACATTCCAGCCCTGCCGCCCCGCCACGACCAATACCACATCGAATCCTCGTCGCCACAACTCCTCCGCGGCGCCCAGCACTTGGTCATGCCCCTTTCTCGGCTCAACAGTACCGACCATCAACAAGGACCTCGAGGGCGCGACTTCACCTCCATCGGTTCGCACGATCACTGACTGAATCGGCTCGACTGTCGCCTCGCCGAATGACGCGCCGAGATGGAACCAGCGAAAATTAATTTCGTCGCCTCCAATTCCGAATTTCGATGAAATCCAATGACGAGCATCGTCGGCTACCGCATTCGAAATACAGCAAAGCATATCGGCGTGAATCGAGATTGATCTCAACCACTTTTGATAATACCCTCTTCCTTTTCTCGTAAACCACTGCGGATACAGGGCCGGAATCAAGTCATAAACAACAAATGCACATTTCACTCCGATCCGTCGCCAATACAGCAATTCACGCAATCTCGCCGGGATGATTCGGCTGCTGAAGTCCAGGCCGAGAAAAATGTCGCCGCATTGAACATTTACCGGAAGATCGAGCGTCCGCAAGTGTAGTCGATCGTCGTCTCCAACCGGGCACTGAAGCTCGACATGGCGATAGCCTAGCTTGCGTGTGGCTCTAACCAGCTTGACTTCAAAACCGTCCGGGGGGGCCCGCAATAACTCGGCCGCGACGGAGCGGACAACGCGCTGAATTCCTGTTCCCGCATCGTGCATGGCGAAGATAGAGACATCGACAAGCAACCACCTGCCCCTGCGCTGCGGTTCCGGTAGAACACGCAACGACGCAATGCCTTGGCGGGCGTATTTCACCCAGGCCTCGTGGTAGTGAACGGCAAGCAACTGGAGAAGATGCAACCGCACTGCATTCCACATTACAAAAAGATCAAATTAGAAGGTTTAAGATTCAATTACTTCGAACTCGCTTGGTAAAACTCGTAGGCTTCATCGACATGATCGAACTGATGCAACTTTCCCTGAACGAGTACCGCCGCACGATCACAATGCTCTCGAATATATCCGGCATCGTGACTAACAATAATAAGCGCCCGATCACTCCTTTTTTCAAAGAGCTCAGCGTGACATTTCGCATGAAACCTGCTGTCACCAACAGCAATAATTTCGTCAATCAGGAAGCAGTCGAATTCGATAGCCATCGATAACGCAAACGCCAAACGAGCACGCATACCTGCTGAGTACGTCTTGACGGGCTCTCTCAGGTAATAACCCAACTCGGAAAACTCCTGGACAAACGGCTCTGCCGCCTTCGAATCGGCGCCATATACCCGACAGATGAAGCGCAGATTATCCAGCCCGGTCAGACTGCCTTGGAATGCGCCTGCGAATGCCAGTGGCCATGATACGCTCATGCCGCGTCGAACCATCCCGCTGGTCGGCGGTTCCGCACCACTAACTAGCCGGATCATGGTCGACTTGCCGGCGCCGTTGCGTCCGAGAATACCGATTTTCTCTCCGCGCTCAACCTTCAGGTTGATACGATCGAGAACTGCGCGCGAACCCTGGCGGGTCCGATAGACCTTGGTGACATTTTCCAGTGCAATCATTCAGGTTCGACTCGCTTGCCTGTTTCGGCCACCAGAAACAGGCCGACAAGCATTAAAATGGCATCGAATACTACGACATAGGATACGCTGTAATGCGGTTTGACGAGATCACCGAAATACCCGGCCCGCATCATTTCAACACCATGTACCATAGGCAAAAACAATACGTACTGCTGCATTTTCTTCGGCAACCAGTCGACCATGAACAGCGCACCAGAAAGCGCAAACAGCAGATAAGAAACCGTGTGCCAGATCCGCTCCGACATCTCGCTGCGCTCACTTAACGCTCCGATCGCAAATCCAAGTCCGATTGCGAAAAATGCAAGCAAAAACCAACCCATAAGAATCAAACTGATATTACTTGGCATCGACATGATGCCAAGCGTCACAAATAATATCGTCAGCGTGAATATCGAGATTGTCGCGCCCGCAATCTCCAGTATTGCACGGGAAATGAACAAGTCGATCACGCGCACATTCCTGTGAAATAGGAGACTGTGATTCGGAAGGATGGCGAGACAGCATCGATTAACGCAATTCCGCCACAACAAGACCGACGAATAACCGGACAGGGCGAAGGCAGCAATCGGCAGACCCGAGCCATGAACAGTTTTAGTAGCTGTCCACAATCCGATGACGCCCAACGTAAACATCATCGGCTCACCGAACAACCAAACGAACCCGACGTTGTGTCTTCCATAGCGCGTAATGATTTCCCGCATCAAGAGCGCACCAATCACTCTGATCTGAATTTCGATAGATCGTCTAAGTGGAGTATCGTGCTTCATTCCGTATAACCCATCTCTACCTGGCCGCGCTCGCCGAAAAACCACGACGGCACGCATCGAATACAGAGATAAAAATCCCTCCGGCCGCTACCCTCCACTCGCAAGCCACCAGATGCTTCGGCGACTTGCGAGACGCGATGGAAAGCCATTGGCTCATTGCCTGACAGTCGTTCCCGCGAGCATCCACTCAAGCGTTTTATCCAGGTCGGAATCCGGCTCCCAACCGGTGGCCAAACACAATTTCTCGTTTGACCCGATCAGCTTGTGCACCTCGTTGGCACGAACAAATTGCGGATTGACACGAATCTCAAGATGGTGCCCTGTAATTTGTTCCGCCATTGCCAACACTTTGCGCAGCGCGTAGCCATGACCAGAACAGACATTGAATGTTTGCCCCGCAAAACTGCCGTCAATCAACCGTACATAGGCGGCGACCACCGACCTGACATCAGAGAAATCCCGAATCACGTCAACATTGCCAAGTTCGATTACCGGTCGCCGATCACGGAAGTGTTCAACGATTTTGGGCAACAGAAAACTGGTCGATTGCCCGACACCGGTATAGTTGAATGGCCGGACGATGGTAATGGGCAGTTTGTCCATCCACAGTCTTGCCATGAACTCCATCGCGACCTTGCTAACAGCATAGTCGTTCGCGGGACTCACTGGCGTCTCTTCGTCCAAGACTTCCCGATCCGAGTTACCATAAACGTTCGCACTGCTCGCCAGCAGCACGGATCGGGGGTTGCATCCGGATGAACATATGGCCTCAAGCAGATTCCGGGTTCCGACTACGTTGGTGTCGTAAATTGCGCGCGCATCTCCATGAGCTACAAACGCAATGGCTGCCAGATGCACGACGACATCGGGCCTGATTTCCCCAAGGGCCTGCTCGACCTGGGAGCGATCCAGTAGGTCAACGATACGAGTCGTGGGCGAATCCGCATCCTGCCGATGACCAAAGCCGCATACCTCATGGCCTGCCGCTACGAGAAAATCCGACAGGAAGCGGCCGGTGAAGCCGCGTACCCCGGTGATCAGGACTTTCGCCATGAGTGTCAGAACGAAAAGCCGGCTTTATTGCGGCGGATATCGGCTTCGACCATCATCTGGCAAAGCGCCTCGAGAGAAGTTTGCGGCTTCCACCCAAGTTCGGCGTGAGCCTTCTCCGGATTGCCGATCAACAGTTCGACCTCGGCGGGACGATAGAACTTCGGATTGATCTTCACGATCACCTTGCCCGACTTCTTACACGTTCCGATTTCGTCTGCACCGCTGCCACTCCACGCGAGATCGATGTCGGTCGCTTTGGCCGCCATCGTCACGAAATCGCGCACGGTTTCCGTCCGATTCGTCGCCAAGACGTAGGTATCTGGCTTGTCCGCCTGAAGCATCCGCCACATACCCTCGACATACTCCTTGGCAAACCCCCAGTCGCGCTTCGCGTCGAGATTGCCAAGCTCCAGCACATCAAGCTTGCCGAGATGGATCTTCGCTACGCTATCGGTGATCTTGCGCGTGACGAATTCACGCCCGCGCAGCGGAGACTCATGATTGAAGAGAATCCCGCTACAGCCGAAGATGTCATAGCTTTCCCGATAATTTACGGTAATCCAGTGGGCATATAGCTTTGCGACACCGTACGGGCTACGCGGATAGAACGGCGTCGATTCGACTTGCGGAATCGCCTGCACCTTGCCGAACATCTCGGAGGTGCTGGCTTGGTAGAAGCGAATATCCGTGTTGACGATACGGATCGCTTCGAGCAGGTTCAGTGGTCCAAGCCCGGTTATCGCGGCCGTCGTGGATGGTTGATCGAAGGACACGCCAACGAAGCTTTGCGCAGCAAGGTTGTAAACCTCAGTGGCGCCGGTCGTCTTGAGCAAGTTGATGCTCGCACCCAGATCCGTCAGATCGTATTCGACGAGTCGCAGATTGGGATGCGAGTCGATACCGAGCTCCTCGATTCGCCAAAAATTTACCGAACTCGTCCGACGATAGGTGCCGTAAACCAAATAATTCTTCTCCAGCAGCAATTGCGCCAGATACGCCCCGTCCTGCCCAGTGATACCAGTAATGATTGCCGTTTTCATGTTTATCTCTGCAATTCAAAAAAGTACATCATATTGCCAATGAGTCGACATATACGATCATTCGAATACGCAATCAAGTAATTCCGCATATTGAATTAGGCCGCACCACCGACGCGACACACAACGATCAAATGGCTCAACCCTCAAATTACTTGAACGACTGCACCCCGGTCACGACCGGATACGCAACGGTAAACACCAGATTCAACATTTTCTGGAGCTCCGTAACGGGCGCATTTGACACGTAAATCAGATCCTTGTTGTCCACCATGAAGTTTTGGGCAACAAAAAACGAACTGGGATCACGCAAGTTAACCCGATAAATCACAGGGACCTTATTATCCGCCGTGGTACGCACCGGCTTGGACTGCCAATCGAGCGCACCAGCATCCTCGAAACGGAAGACAAACACGCCCTGTGCATCTGCACGCGAATCCTCCAAGCCGCCGGCTCGCGCTAGCGCCTGCGCCAAGGTAATACCCTGCGCTTCGAAGTTGATTTCCTGATTCTTGCCCGTCGCCCCCAAGGACGTAAAACTGTAAGGCTGGAACAACGCGGTAACCACGTCTCCCGCGCGTAGCGGCACATTTTGACGCGGATCGCGAATCACGGTCGCGAGCGGAAGTGACGCCACGACATTGCCACGCGTCACCTGGATCGTGATCTTGTCGATCGGCTGCCGGACGCCCCCTGCGGAAGCCAAGGCATCGAGCACGCGCTCGCCGCGTGCACTGAGCTGCATCCTGTTGCTACTGGCCACATCCCCCACAATCGTGACATATGACGTCTCGTTGCGATCGAGCTTTACCAGCACCTGGGGATCATGCGCGATGCCCTTAAGCCGAGTCGTGATGTATTGCTCAAGCTGGGCCGGCGTCCGCCCGGCCGCTTTTACTGCACCGATGAATGGGATACGAATATTCCCCTCACCATCGACGGTTTGGGTCGGCAGCGTCGTCATGCGCGATCCGCTTGTCGCACCGGACTTGGCGTCCATTTCACCTGCCGAAAACAGCGTTGCTGGAGGTGCCTCCCAGATCAACACGGAAAGACTGTCGCCAACCCCAAGCCGTTGACTGAATTGCGCCCCGTCTCCCAGAACATCGACGAAATCGCTGAGTTTGCGCTCGGCAAAAAGTTTGCGCGCCACTTCGTCAGTGAGATCGACGATTTGAATTCCCGCCGGATTGCTCTCGGAAGCCGCGCTATTGACCTGGGACCGGCTGGGCCCGGAAGTCGGAATGGCCGAGCAGGCGCTCAGGCCGACCACACCACATGCGGCCCAGGCCAGATATGTACGACGATAGAAACTTGCCATGTTTTGATGCGTTCCGGTCATCATCTAGAATCGGCTTGGATTGTCTCACGATGTAGAATATATTTGCGCGCGATTGGCAGAATTCCTCGATCCATCCGTTGCTACTCGCACACGCCCATCCGTCAAGACAAAATATTTCATCCGTGTTAAACGTATTTCTGGACGTATCTCGGCTCCTGTCACGCTTGGCCAAAGGGCAATTACCGACAGGCGTGGATCGCGTCGGGCTCGCCTACGTGGAGCGCTACCACGACAACGCGCGTGCGGTACTCAGCGATCTCGGGTTTTCCAAAATTCTGTCCGAACGGGATTCGCGCAGGATATTCGACCTGCTACTGCAATCGCCGCCCCCTTCCAAGGCGCGAATACGCATTCAATCTACTTTCAGTCTGCTGACACCCGTAAGTGGCACATTCGACAGGGCCGTACTCCTGCATACCAGCCACAACGGCATGGAACAGCCACGCTACTACCAAGCCATGAAACGTCGCGGCATTCGGTCAGTCTTCATGATCCACGACCTGATACCGATCACGCATGCTGAATACTGTCGCCCGGGAGTCGGCGCGGTTCATCGCGCGCGCATCCACACCGCACTGCGCCATGCCGACGGCCTCATCATGAATTCGCAAGACACACTCGATGCACTGACCGCGGAAGCGCATCGCGCCAGCCTGTCGCTGCCACCTACGGTCGTGGCCCGCCTGGCACCGGGAATCGCAGCACACGACAGTGTTCCCAGCCCAATCGATCAGCCCTACTTCGTCATGCTCGGCACAATCGAGCCTCGAAAGAACCACTGGTTCATGCTGCATATCTGGCGGGAACTTGTCGCCCGGCTCGGCAAGCGGGCGCCCAAGCTCGTCATTATCGGTCGCCGCGGATGGGAATGCGAAAACGTCATTGACATGCTCGAACGCTGCGAAAGTATCCAGGATGCCGTGATAGAACATTCGGACTGCAGCGACGCACAATTGCGCGCCTGGCTGCAGCATGCGCGGGCACTATTATTCCCGTCCTTCGCGGAAGGCTACGGCATGCCGCTCGTCGAGGCGCTGACGCTCGGAGTCCCCGTGCTAGCAAGCAATCTCAGGGTGTTTCATGAAATTGCCAGAGATATTCCGGACTATCTCGACCCATTCGATGGCCCAGGCTGGTTCCGGCGCATTCTCGCATATACACAAAGCGGCAGCGCCGAGCGCAACGCACAGCTCGATCGCATTGCAGACTTCGAGACCCCCACCTGGCAAATGCATTTCCGCCAGGTCGACGCATTTATTAACGCAGTGTCTTCGTGAAGACGAACATCTACCAGCCCACCAGTGTCCCAAGCATATGGGCAAATGATATCCTGCCACGCAAACGCGGCCCGTTGCTATCGTGGTTTTGTGCGCCACTTGCAATTCGCACTGCGGAAACGTGGATCCGCTGCATCGATGACGAACTGGCGAGACACGCGACCGACAGCGAAACAATCGGCTTACAACAGTTGATGGAGCGATTTCGCTCTGCGTGTGTCTTCGATCCTGCTACGTCGCCATCGCGCCCCCACCCCGATCTGGCCGCGTCGACCAGGCAGCGCGTTCTGCTGATCGACGAACCGGTCTCGGACGCCTTCCGCACACCGCGTCCGGTGCGCCGCCAGGCATTCAAAAAGATGGTTTCAACTGCGCTCAACACGCATCCCGACGCAGAATTCTGGCTAGCGCGCAGCGGTGCAAACGAGCGCACGGAATGGTTGTCCGCCCGTCATCCCGAGATATGCGCAACTTCGCGATCACTTGATCCTCTCGGCTCGCTGTGTGCGTCGCTCCCCCATTTCCAACACGTTTACACCGTATCTGCTCCCGAAGGCATGCAAGCCCTGTTGTGCGGCGTACCGGTATACGTATTTGGCCGCCCCTACTACGCGGGATGGGGCCTCACCCACGATGATGCCGTTCAGCCGGCGCGTCAGGCCAGTGCAACAATCGGCGCCCTATTCGAAGCGACGTTCGTACGCCTATCCCGGCACATTGATCCGGAGACAGGAACAATCGGCGAACTAAACACGTTGCTTGCCGCAATCGCGACACACCGTGAGACGGCGCGGCGTTTCGCCGATGTGGGTAGGGTTGCGGGAGTCCGCTTCCAGTGGTGGAAACGGCCGTTCGTCAAACCCTATCTCACCGCAGCGGGAACACGACTGCGCTGGATCGATCGGCTCGATGAACTTCGCGCCGGTGAATATGCCGCGTTCTGGGGCGCCCGCTCGTCGACAGGCCTTCCACCCGAGACGCCCGTGATCCGCATCGAGGATGGTTTCCTGCACTCAGCTGGCCTGGGTTCAGATCACGTCGCACCTTGCAGTCAGGTTATCGACCGACTAGGTATTTATTTCGATCCGAGCCAGCCAAGCGATCTCTCAGTGATCTTGAACGAGGCCGAGTTTACCGACGCGGAACTTTCTCGCGCCGGAACATTACGCGAAACAATCTCAAAGGCCGGGTTGACGAAATACAATCTGGGTCGCCACCGCCCGACTTGGCACGCCCCGCTCGGGAAAACGGTCATCCTCGTCCCCGGTCAAGTCGCCGACGATGCATCCATTCGCCTCGGCACGAGAAACATCTCGACGATTGAAGATCTCGTGAACCAAGTCCGCCTGCATCGTCCTGACGCATTTATCGTGTACAAACCGCATCCAGATGTGTTGTCCGGAAACCGGCAGGGCCTTGTCAAGGCTAACGACAATGCGGATATTGTCGACACGGAATCCGATCTCGCGTCTCTGATCGAAGTTTCCGACGAAGTTCACACTCTATCCTCGTTGTCCGGCTTCGAAGCCCTCATCCGCGGCAAACAAGTCCACACCTACGGGCTGCCATTCTACGCCGGTTGGGGCCTCACGCACGACAGGCTCCCACAGCCATGGCGCAAACGCAGACTGACTCTGGACATGCTCACCGCCGGTGTGCTGATTCGCTACCCGGTTTACTGGGACTGGACCTGGGGGATATTTACCACGCCGGAATCAGTTGTCGGCAAAATGAGCACATCCGCATCGCGACCGCTCGCAAGAATCGAAGGCAACCGAATGCGGCCGTGGTTGAAAGCCTGGCGCTGGAGTCGGAATGGCCTACTGCACCTTCTTTCGCGCGATTGATCGTGCTGTCAAATAAGCGGGGCACTCGGTCGTCCAAAAACAACACGTGTCTGCAAAGTTTCGAGAAAATGGCACACTGATTTCAAGACAGGCAATTCTTTCATCAGTATCTCAGCAAGGTCGAGTGATTCATGAACATTTATCCGGTGATTCTCTGTGGTGGCAGTGGTACACGGCTTTGGCCAATGTCGCGTGGCGGCTACCCGAAGCAATATCTAAAACTGGCAGGAAAGCACTCGCTAGCGCAGCAGACTGCTCTGCGTCTTGCCGACATCCCGGATGCGGCAGCGCCAATTGTCGTTTCGAATACCGAGCAACGGTTCATCATTTCCGAACAACTACGGGCCGTTGGCATCACGCCATCCTCGGTCATACTTGAACCGGTCGGCCGCAATACAGCTCCCGCGATCGCCATCGCGGCACTGGTTGCGCTACGAAGCGAACCGGATGCACTACTGATGGTGCTGCCGTCGGACCATATCATTCTCAACGAGCAGGCGTTCATCAAAGCGGCCCGCACAGCCGCGAAAATCGCCGCGGATAATCATCTCGTCACGTTCGGCATCAAGCCTGATTCACCGCATACCGGATACGGATATATCCGCCGCGGCTCGACCATCTCCGAGGAATGCGCCGCCTACACGGTACGGGCTTTCGTCGAGAAACCGGACCATACGACGGCCGAAGCTTTCCTCGACGACGGCGGCTATTACTGGAACAGCGGCATGTTCATGCTGAAGGCATCGACATACATGGAGGAATTGCAACGCTTCGAACCGGAAGTCGCCCGACAGGCCGAAGCTGCACTCCACGCTGCCACTTGCGACGCTGACTTTATACGTCTCGATGAAACCCAATTCTCTGCTGTACCGAATATTTCAATCGACTACGCTGTAATGGAGCGGACCGATCGTGCCGTCGTGATCGCCGCATCCAACCTCGGCTGGAGTGATATCGGTTCGTGGGCGTCACTCGCCGAGATCGCAGACAAGGACGATAACGGTAATGCGCAGTTCGGAGACGTATTTACCTACGATACCCGCAATGCTTACGTTCGCGCCGAACACCGCATGGTCGCCACGATCGGTGTCGACAATTTGGTGGTTGTCGAAACTGCCGACGCCGTACTTATCGCTCATCGTGACAAAACCCAAGACGTCAAGAAAATCGTCGAGTGGCTCAACGCCTCTGGCCGTCACGAATCCATCACACACCGCCGAGTCGTGCGTCCGTGGGGCTCTTACGAAGGCATCGACCAAGGCGAACGCTTCCAGGTCAAACGAATCGTCGTGAACCCCGGCGCACAGCTGAGCCTACAGATGCACCACCATCGCGCCGAACACTGGATCGTCGTGAAGGGTACAGCACTGGTCACGAACGGCGATAAGGAAATCGTCCTGACGGAAAACCAGTCCACCTATATCCCGCTCGGCGAAATGCACCGGCTGAAGAACCCCGGCAAGATTCCGCTCGAGTTGATCGAGGTGCAATCGGGTGCGTATCTCGGCGAGGATGATATCGTGCGGTTCGAGGACACGTACGGTCGAGCCGCATCGGTAAAGTAAGCGGTACCACAATCCCTACCCTGAAGCGAAAGGGCCGACGGCATATGTCGACGGCCCTTCCCTCGGCGGCTGCGTGGCGGTGTTGTCAAGGACAACGTTATCACTGAGAGAATGAGTTGAGGAGCAAATGCGCATAGCTGTTATTAGTTCACCCAGAAGTGGAAATAGTTGGGTAAGGTCTGTTCTCGCCAGCAGCCTCGATCTGCTAGAGATTGCAGTGCACAACTATCTCGACGCACCGCAAGACCTGCCGCCACGATGCGCATTTCAGCTTCACTGGTATCGGGAACCCAACTTTCAGCGATATCTCATCGAGAACCAATTCAAGACGCTGGTGATTGCTCGGCACCCGTTGGACATCTTGCTGTCGGTCCTGCAATTCATTCGCCACGATCCCACACCCAGTCAGTGGCTAATGGGAAATGCAGAGATTCCGCACGAGTTGGCCGGTCAGTCGCCGACTTCGGACGCGTTTATGGATTACGCGTTGAGTTGGGGTGCGGAGAATCTGTTGTCTGTAACTTATCAATGGTGGCACGATGAAAATTCTATCCGGGTCAAATACGAAGATCTGGTCGAATCGCCGAATAAAAATTTCGACAACCTAATTTACACACTTTCCGGTGAAGCGGTTGGGTCCAAGGTCGACGAAGCGCTGGAACGCTTCAACTTGAAGTATTTCCGTTCGTTGCCGAATCGACATGGATGGCAAGGGCGACCAGGATTATGGCGCGATCTCATTCCTGCAAGAGAGGCGCACGCTATCTATAAGCGGCATCGTCGTTTCTTTGACATCCTTGCCTATGAAGCGCCTTGGACCTGGATGTCTCGTCAGGAAGCAGTGCTTAACTGGGAATCGTTAAGCTAATCGCCGTGCGCCCCGCCCCTCCCGAATCGAAGCGCCGCCGTGCGCTCGCTGTCTACGATGGCTGACGCCTCGAGCACACCGCGGCCGCCTCGCTCATCTGCCTCAGGCTTGGCTGCCTCATTCCGCTTCTCAAGCTTTAGATCTGAACAGCCGAACGGCTTGGGCATGTCGCTCGGCGCAATGTACGGCACCCTCTCCGTCAAGCATCGCGATGCGATAGATCGCCACGAAATTTGGTGAGAGATTCCGGCTCTGAACGTCGTTAGCACGAGTCTCCGCCTCGAAGTCACCGCTGTCTCCCGGTTGTCCCCGCACATGTCGAGGTTCGAGGTATAAGAATCGCAGCGCATACCCCCCGAGAACGCATGCTAGATGTCGCTACCGCCCAGCAATTCCTGATGGCCCCCGGCTTCGATTTCGGCCGCAACCGTACGCGGCCAGCAACTCGTCTTGAGTTTGGTCGAGACGCTTAGAAGTATCGCATCTATTTAGCGAGTCGGTTTTCTCGGAAAACCTTACAAAATTTGAAACATCATCCTCCCAAATTTTTAACACAACCGACTAATCGTGCTGAAATCCATTAAAAGTTGCTGGGTTGACGAGTCTCCGCGGGAGAAACCCACGATTTTCCGTGCTTTATTTTAGAAACTTCTCCGAGTCTTGTTTCCAGAAAATTGCCAACTTCATGCGCGGTTAATTATTGATCTGGCATAATCGCGCCCGCCGTGGATGCACGGGGGGCAGTTCCCAAGCATCTGGTTGCTGCGGCACCGCCGGCGCGTCCGCGTGCGCCGCCCCCCCAAGACCTAGCAGCGATTCTGCGACATCGCGATCCAGCAGCGATAAGTTGCCACTGCCGATCGTCGGCTGAATTGGGCGCTCGGTACGACAGGCGTCACCTATCCCGGGAACACCGCGTACTGCGTGATCGCCTGCGGCTGCGGGGACGACTCCTTCGGCATATCGAACCAGAAGCCGAGCACTTGCGAAGACTCGTGTACGAAGTGCGCGACCAAGCCACCCGCCGTCGCAGCAATCAATGGATCCTTCGACGCGCCGGCAGCAGTGCCGAGCAATATGATTATCACAGTCGCAATCGTCGCGGCTTTCTCATTGCACAACGCAAAATACCGTAGGTTGCCCGAGCCTCGCAGGTCGGTTATAACAGCCCCACCAAAAGCGGTGCATGCGCCGCCCTTCCCACCCCTGACTTCGGAGAACGCATGATCGATCTCGCCACCGCCCAGCAATTCCTGATGACCCGCGGCCTCGACTTCGGCCTCAACCTCCTCGCCGCGATCGTCTTGTGGTTCGTCGGCCGCTGGGCGATCCGCATCGGTACCCGCCTGCTCGGCAAGGTCGTGCGCCGCAGCGGCAAGGTCGACCCGACACTCACCGACTACCTGACCTCCGTCGTCGGCGTGCTGCTGACGATCCTGCTGATCCTCGCGATCCTGCAGATCTTCGGCGTGCAGACCACCTCGTTCGCCGCGCTGCTCGCCGGCCTCGGCCTCGCGATCGGTACCGCCTGGGGCGGCCTGCTCGCGCATTTCGCCGCAGGCGTGTTCATGCAGGTGCTGCGTCCGTTCAAGATCGGCGACGTGATCAGCGCGGGCGGCGTCACGGGCACGGTCAAGGAGCTCGGCCTGTTCGGCACGACGATCGTCACGCCGGACAACATCGTGACGATCGTCGGCAACAACAAGATCTTCTCGGACAACATCGCCAACTACAGCGCAACGTCGTATCGTCGCGTCGACCTGACCGCGAAGATCGCGAACGGCGTCGATGCCGTCGACGCGATCAACCGCCTGAAAGCGTCGATCCAGCAGATCCCGAACGTGCTGACCACCCCGGCGCCGGACGTCGGCGTGCTGCAGTTCACGCCGGAAGGCCCGCTGCTGTTCGTGCGCCCGTCCACGCAACCGGAAAACTACTGGCAGGTGTACTGCGACACTAACCGCGTGATCCTCGAGACGTTCCGCGACGCGCAATACCCGACGCCCGAAACACCGCTCTTGCATCGCAGCGCATGACGGCGGCACCGGACGAAAAAAAAGCGTGGCACCCGCCACGCTTTTTTATCGACTGAAGCAAAGCTCCCGCTCAACGCCCGCCCGTCTTCTGCGCGTTATCCGACTGCTTCCCGCGCACCAGCTTCCACACCGCGCCGAGCGCGACCGGCACGATCGCCGCACCGATACCGACCAGCACGATCACGTTCAGGTACTGGCGGATGAACGGGATGTTGCCGAAGAAATAACCGAGCAGCACGAGCAGCAGCACCCACACCAGCGCGCCGATCACGTTGAAGAGCTGGAAGCGCGCGACGCTCATCGACGAAGCGCCCGCGACGAACGGCGCGAACGTACGCACGACCGGGATGAAGCGCGCGAGCACGATCGTCTTGCCGCCGTGCTTGTCGTAGAACGAGTGGGTCTTCTGCAGCGCGGCGCGGTCAAGGAAGCGCTCGAGCACCGGGATATGCGTATTGAACACCTTCGGGCCGACCCAGCGGCCGATCAGGTAGTTCACGGTGTTGCCGGCGATCGCCGCGACGAGCAGCAGCACGATCAGCGCGCCGACGTTCATTTCGCCCGTCGCCGCGAACGCGCCGCCGATGAACAGCAGCGAATCGCCCGGCAGGAACGGGAACACGACGAGCCCCGTCTCGCAGAACACGATCAGGAACAGCACGAGATAGACCCACGCGCCGTACTGCCGGATGAAATCGCCGAGGAAGGCGTCGATATGCAGGACAAGGTTGACGAAATGAAGCAGCGTATCCAAATGCGATTCCTCGAAGGCGATAGGGCCGGAACGGCCGAAACAGGCCAGGCTTGGCGGAAGCGCCCGCCGGCCAAGGCGGCGCGCGAAACGGAGCCATGATACCGAAACTACCTTAAGGCTCCGTGAAAAAACGTAACGCTCCGCCGCCCCGGCACGCATCCGCCGCCTCGCTATAATTCGGCCATGTCCGAAATCACCGAAACGGCCGCGGGCGACACGCCCGCCCCTGCTCCGCGCCCGCTGCGCGCGATCCAGCCCCTGCCCGACCAGCTGATCAGCCAGATCGCCGCCGGCGAGGTCGTCGAACGTCCGGCGTCGGTCGTCAAGGAACTGCTCGAGAACGCGATGGACGCCGGCGCCACGACGCTGCGCATCGTGCTGGAGGAAGGCGGCGTCAAGCGCATCTCGATCACCGACGACGGCTGCGGGATTCCGCCCGACGAGCTGGCGCTCGCGCTGATGCGCCACGCGACCAGCAAGATCCGCTCGCTCGAGGAGCTCGAGGCGGTCGCCACGCTGGGTTTCCGCGGCGAAGCGCTCGCGTCGATCGCATCGGTGGCCGAGATGTCGATCACGAGCCGGACGGCCGATGCCGCGCATGCGATGAAGATCGACGCGCAGACGGGCGTGCTGTCGCCCGCCGCCGGTGCGACCGGCACGACGATCGAGGTGCGCGAGCTGTACTTCAACACGCCCGCGCGGCGCAAGTTCCTGAAGAGCGAGCAGACCGAGTTCGGCCACTGCCTGGAAATGATCCGCCGCGCGGCGCTCGCGCGGCCGGACGTCGCGATCTCGGTGCTGCACAACGGCAAGGCCGTCGAGCACTGGAATGCGACCGAGCCCGCGCAGCGCGTCGCGAAGATCCTCGGCGACGGCTTCGCGACCGCGCACCTGCCGCTCGACGAACAGGCCGGCCCGCTCGCCGTCTACGGCTGCGCCGGGCTGCCGACCGCCAGCCGCGGGCGCGCCGACCAGCAGTATTTCTTCGTGAACGGCCGCTTCGTGCGCGACAAGCTGCTGACGCACGCGGTGCGCGCGGCCTACGAGGACGTGCTGCACGGTGACCGCTACCCGTCGTACGTGCTGTTCCTCGACCTGCCGCCGGAGGCCGTCGACGTGAACGTGCACCCGTCGAAGATCGAAGTACGCTTCCGCGATTCGCGCTCGATCCACCAGTACGTGTTCCATGCGGTCCAGCGCGCGCTCGCGCGCCATGCGGGCGCGTCGCCGGAAACCACGGCGGGCGGCCATGCCGCGCATATCGAACCGGCACCGCGCGGGCCGTCGTCGTTCCTGGACACGCCGCTCGGGCAGAGCCAGGGCCACGCGAGCGGCGGCATCGGTGGCACCGGCAGCAGCGGCTTCTCGTCGCCGTCGTCCTCGTCGGCAGGCAACACCTGGATGCGCCAGGCACGGATGACGCAGGGCACGCTGCCCGTCGCGCAGCCGCTCGCGCTCTACGACGCGATGTTCGGCCGCAAGGATAGCGGCGCCGGCACACCGGGCGGCACGACCACCATCGCGCGCGATTCGGCCGACACGCCGCTCGCCCCGCTGCCCGGCTTCACCGTATCGCCGATCGCCGCCACCGCGCACGACGAGCAGCCGCTCGGCTTCGCGCTCGGCCAGATCCACGGCATTTACGTGCTCGCGCAGAACGCGCACGGGCTCGTGATCGTCGACATGCACGCGGCACACGAGCGGATCCTGTACGAACAGTTCAAGAACGCGCTCGCCGACCGCTCGGTCGCCGTGCAGGCGCTGCTGCTGCCGATCTCGATGACGGCCACGCCGGTCGAGATCGGCACGGTCGAGGAAGAGCGCGACACGCTCGAATCGCTCGGTTTCGACCTGGCGGTGCTGTCACCGACGACGCTCGCGATCCGCGCGGTGCCGGCGCTGCTGAAAGATGCCGACCTGCAGTCGCTCGCGCGCGCGGTGCTCGCCGACCTGCACGCGTTCGGCGGCTCGCGCGTGCTCACCGAGCGCCAGCACGAGCTGCTCGGCACGCTCGCCTGCCATCACGCGGTGCGCGCGAACCGGCGCCTGACGCTCGACGAGATGAACGCGCTGCTGCGGCAGATGGAGGCGACCGAACGCGCGGACCAGTGCAATCACGGCCGGCCGACGTGGTATCAGCTCACGCTGAACGATCTCGACCGCCTGTTCATGCGCGGACAATGAGCGCTTCACCGCAGTCCTCTCCGACGACGATCGCCTGCCTGCTCGGCCCCACCGCATCGGGCAAGACGGCCGCGGCGCTGGCGCTCGCCGCGCGCCGCCCGATCGAGATCGTCAGCGTCGATTCGGCGCTCGTCTATCGCGACATGGATATCGGCACCGCGAAGCCTTCGCGCGAAGAGCGCGCGAGCGTGCCGCACCACCTGATCGACATCATCGATCCGGCCGACGCGTATTCGGCCGCGAGTTTCCGCGCCGACACGCTGCGCCTGATCGGCGAGATCATCGCGCGCGGCCGCACGCCGCTGCTCGCGGGCGGCACGATGCTGTACTACAAGGCACTGACGCAGGGGCTCAACGACCTGCCCGGCGCCGATCCGGACGTGCGTACGACCCTCGATGCCGAAGCCGCGCGCGATGGCTGGCCCGCCCTGCACGCGCGACTCGCGCAGGTCGATCCCGACACGGCCGCGCGGCTCGCGCCGAACGATTCGCAACGGATCCAGCGGGCGCTCGAAGTGTTCATGCTGAGCGGGCAGCCGATGTCGGTACTGCTCGCCGCCCCGCGACGCAGCGACGACGCGGCCGCCGCTTACCGCTTCGTGCCGGTCGCGCTCGAACCGTCCGATCGCGCGGTACTGCACGCACGGATCGCACAGCGCTTCGATGCGATGCTCGACGCGGGCTTCATCGACGAAGTCGAGCGGCTGCGCCGTCGCGAGGATCTCCATCCCGACCTGCCGTCGATGCGCTGCGTCGGCTACCGGCAGGCATGGGAATTCCTCGACGGCGACACCGATTACCGGACGATGCGCGACAAGGGCATCTTCGCGACGCGCCAGCTCTGCAAGCGCCAGATCACCTGGCTGCGCGCGATGCCGGAGCGGATCGTCGTCGACTGCATCGCACCGGACGCCACGGCCCGCGCGCTCGACGCGCTCGAACGCGTGCTCGACGGCGGCACGCCGGTCTGACCGTCAGCGGCGCCCGCGTGCTGCCAGGCGCGCGCGGGCGCCGTCGACGATCAGCGCGACGCCGCGCTCGAACGCTTCGTCGCCGCCGCGCGCGCGCAGCGCGGCCCAGCCCTTGGCGAGCAACGGATACTCGGCCGCGTCCGGCAGCGGCGCATCGGCCTCGCCTTCGGGTTCCGCCTGTTCCTCCAGCACCCATCCAACCACGAAGCGGCCCAGCGCATACATCACGTCGACCGCCTCGTCCGGCGCGAAACCCGCTTCGCCGAGCAGCGCGACCTTGCGTTCGATCGAGCTGAAATGCAGCGCCCGCGGCCGCGTACCGGCATGCAGGCGCGCGCCGTCGCGATAGGCCAGCAGCGCGCGGCGGAAACTGCGCGCGTTGTCGAGAAGCCACGCATCCCACGCCTCGCCCGGCCGCGGCAGCGACGCATCGTGCCGCTCGAGCATGATCGCCTCGGCCATCGCGTCGAGCAGTTCGGCCTTGTTCCGGAAATGCCAGTAAAGCGTCGGCGACTGCACGCCGAGCCGCTCGGCGAGCCGCCGCGTCGACAGCCCATCGATGCCGACCTCATCGAGCAGCTCGAGCGCCGCGCGCAGTACCGTGTCGCGCGTCAGCCGCGCTCCCGTGTCCTTCATCTCTATCACCGATAGGGAAAGTTGTGGAATAATCGCCACTCTATCACCGATAGAGTCACCCTCTTGAATCCGTCCCTGATTGCCATTCTGGCCACGGTCCTGCTCGACGCGATCGGCGTCGGGATCGTGATGCCGATCCTCCCCGGGCTCCTGCGCTCGCTCGCCGATGCGGGCAGCACCGACACCCACTACGGGATCCTGCTCGCGCTGTACGCGTTCGCGCAGTTCCTGTGCGCACCGCTGCTCGGCGCGCTGAGCGACCGCTTCGGCCGCCGGCCCGTCCTGCTCGTGTCGCTCGCGGGCGCCGCGCTCGACTACCTGTTGATGGCGCTCGCGCCGACGCTCGCCTGGCTCTACGTCGGGCGGCTGATCGCGGGCATCACCGGCGCGAACGTCGCGGTCGCGACTGCGTACGTCACCGACGTCACGGCCGAACCCGACCGCGCGCGACGCTTCGGCCAGCTCGGCGCGATGATGGGCATCGGCTTCATCGCGGGCCCGTTGATCGGCGGCCTGCTCGGCGCGCTGCATGTGCGCGCGCCGTTCGTCGCGGCCGCCGTACTCAACGCGCTCAATCTCGTGCTCGTCTGGCGCGCGCTGCCGGAATCGCGGCCGCGTTCGGCCCGCGAAGGCCAAACGGCCGGCGCGCTCAACCCGTTCGCCAGCCTGCGCCGGCTGACCGGCTCACCGGCGCTCGTACCGCTGATCGGCATCTACGTGATCGTGGCGCTGGTGTCGCAGGCGCCCGCCACGCTGTGGATCCTGTACGGCCAGGAACATTTCGGGTGGTCGACACCGATCGCGGGGCTGTCGCTGGCGGGCTACGGTGCGTGTCACGCGCTCGCGCAGACTTTCGCGATCGGGCCGCTGATCGCGCGGCTCGGCGAGCGCCGCGCGCTCGCACTGGGCCTCGCGGGCGACGCGCTCGGGCTCGTGGCGATTGCGTTCGCGACCGCCGCGTGGGTGCCGTTCGCGCTGCTGCCGCTGTTCGCGGCGGGCGGCATGACGCTGCCGGCGCTGCAGGCGATGCTCGCGCGGCAAGTCGACGATGCGCGCCAGGGTGAACTGCAAGGCGCGCTCGCGAGCGTGGCGAGCCTGATCGGTGTCGCGGGGCCGCTGGTCGTCACCGCAACCTATGCGGCGACACGCGCGACGTGGCCGGGGCTCGTCTGGGCCGCGGCCGCGCTGCTTTATCTGCTCGTCCCGCCGTTGCTGGCCGGTGCCCGGCCGGCGGGCGCGGCACAGCCGTCCGCCTGAGCGCCGGCCGCACATTCACGCCCGCCGCCGCGCTCAATGCGCGAGCGTCACGAGATTGGCATCGCGGACGAGCTGCCAGCGGCCGTCGGCCTTGCGGAAGATCGTCAGCGTATGGCCGGAACGGCGGATCGTCTCGCCGCCCGGCGGAGTCGCCTCGATCTCGATGAAATTGCGCATGTACGCCCAGTCGCCCAGCACGCGCAGTTCGTCGATCCGGTAACGGCCGTCGATCGTCGGCGCGGGCCCGCCCCCGGCGTTCGCGTCACGCGACGCGGCCGCAAACGCCGCCTTGTCGAACGGCGGCCTGCCGGCCACCATGAAGATCGCGTCGTCGGCGATCAGGTCGAGCACGGTCGCCACGTCGCCGCGGCGGCTCGATACGAACCAGTTGTCCACGAGCTCACGGATCGCGTGTTCGTCTTCGGTCATCGTCGCTCCTCCTTCATCGGCGCGCGCCCGTACGCCACGCGGCGCCCGAAAAAAAAGCCGCCCGGATCGACTCCGGGCGGCTTTCCTTGCTGCATCTGCTGCGGCCGTGCGTCAGACCACGACGGTCTGCGCCTCGCCTTCGCGGGTCGCACGCACGGTGCCGATCTTCCACACCTGTTCGCCGGCGGCGGTCAGGTCGGCGATCGCGGCGTCGGCATCGGCCGCCGAGACGATCACGGCCATGCCGATCCCGCAGTTGAACACGCGGTGCATTTCCGCGTCGGCGACGCCGCCGTGCTCCTGCAGCCACTTGAACAGCGGCGGCAGCGGCCACGCGTTCTGGTCGAGCTCGGCGGTGAGGCCTTCGCGCAGCACGCGCGGGATGTTCTCGACGAGACCGCCGCCGGTGATGTGCGCCATGCCCTTGACCGACAGCTTCTGCATCAGCGCGAGCAGCGGCTTCACGTAGATGCGCGTGGGTGCCATCAGCGCATCGGCGAGCGAGCGGCCGTGGAAATCGGCGGACAGGTCGGGGTTCGCGCGCTCGATGATCTTGCGCACGAGCGAGAAGCCGTTCGAGTGGATGCCGCTCGAAGCGAGGCCCAGCACCACGTCGCCCTCGGCGATCGTGCTGCCGTCGATGATCTTGCTCTTCTCGACCGCGCCGACCGCGAAGCCGGCCAGGTCGTATTCGCCGTCCGGGTACATGCCCGGCATTTCGGCCGTTTCACCGCCGATCAGCGCGCAGCCGGACAGTTCGCAACCCTGCGCGATGCCCTTGACGACCGTTGCGGCGGTATCGACGTCGAGCTTGCCGCACGCGAAGTAGTCGAGGAAGAACAGCGGCTCAGCGCCCTGCACGAGGATGTCGTTCACGCTCATCGCGACGAGATCCTGGCCGACGGTGTCGTGTTTGTTCAGATGAAAGGCCAGCTTGAGCTTGGTGCCCACGCCGTCGGTGCCCGACACGAGCACGGGCTCCTTGTACTTCTTCGGTACTTCGAACAGCGCGCCGAACCCGCCGATGCCGCCGAGCACGCCGTCGCGCAGGGTTTTCTTCGCAAAAGGCTTGATCTTGTCGATGAGCGCGTCGCCCGCGTCGATGTCGACGCCTGCGTCGCGATAGGACAGACCTTGGGCGTCGGGAGCGGATTTCGGAGGATTCATGGGGGAATGCGAGAAGGTCGGTAAAATGCGATTTTACCCGAAGCCGGCCCGTTGGCCGGAATTCCCAGCACCGAATCGTCAGGGATTGCATCTTGGTCAACACGTCCCCGTTTTCATCGCCGAGCGAACCACGCCGAAACCGGCGTGGCGCCGTGCGTGCGGGCGCGCGTGAAGCCCGCGAAGACGCAGTTCCCGGCGCGTGCCCGGCGTACGGCACGCGTATTTTCAACCGACCCGCATTGTGACTGTTGTGTCCCGTCAACTGACGCTCGATCTCGGCACGCCGCCGCCCGCCACGTTCGACAACTTCATCATGAACGAGGAGAACGACGAGCTCATCTCGCGCCTGCAGAAGCTCGACCTCGCGCTCGCGGCGGGCCCCGTGCCGGACCGGTCGTTCTATATCTGGGGCGAGCCCGGATGCGGCCGCACCCATCTGCTGCAGGCGCTCGTGAGCGACGCCTCGTACGGTTATGCGCGTTATCTCACACCGCAAAGCCCGCTCGGCGCGTTCACGTTCGACCCGCGCATCGGCATCTATGCGATCGACGACTGCGACCGGATGAGCGACACGCAGCAGGTCGCGCTGTTCAACCTGTTCAACGAAGTGCGCGCTCACCCGTCGAGCGCGTTCGTCGCGGCGGGCCCCGCGGCGCCGCTCGCGCTCGACGTGCGCGAGGATCTCCGCACGCGCCTCGGCTGGGGGCTCGTGTTCCACCTGTCGCCGCCGTCCGATGCCGGCAAGATCGCCGTGCTCAAGCTCGCGGCGAAGGAGCGCGGGATCGCGCTCACCGACGACATCGCCGCGTACCTGCTGACCCATTTCCGCCGCGACATGCCGAGCCTGATGGCGCTGCTCGACGCGCTCGACCGCTTCTCGCTCGAGCAGAAACGCGCCGTCACGCTGCCGTTGCTGCGCCGCATGCTGGCGCGTCCCGGCGACGACATCACCCCACCGGGCACGGGCCCGAACCGCTTCGAGTAAAATGCGCTTCCATGACTAATCTGGCACTCTTTGACCTCGATCACACGCTGATCCCGACCGATAGCGACCACGAATGGGGCCGCTTCATGGTGAAGCTCGGCATCGTCGACGCGGAAAGCTTCTCGCGTCAGAACGACCAGTTCTTCGCCGACTACAAGGCCGGCAAGCTCGACATCCACGCGTACCTCACGGCGATGCTCACGCCGCTCGCGAAGTATTCGCGTGCGCAGCTCGCGCAATGGCACGAGCAGTACATGCACGAGGTGATCCGGCCCGCAATGACGCCCGCCGCGCTCGAACTCGTGCGCAAGCATCTCGATGCGGGCGACCTGTGCTGCGTCGTGACGGCGACCAACGAATTCATCACGCGCCCGATCGCCACCGCGTTCGGCGTCGACACGCTGATCGCCTGCGAGGTCGAGACGACCGACGGGCATCCCGACTCGCCGTACACGGGCCGGCCGACCGGCACGCCGAGCTATCGCGAAGGCAAGATCGTGCGGACCGAAGCGTGGCTCGCGTCGCTCGGCAAGCAATGGAGCGACTTCACGCACACCTACTTCTACAGCGACTCGCACAACGACATCCCGTTGCTCGAGAAAGTCACCGACCCGATCGCGACCAACCCTGACGACACGCTGCGCGCGCATGCAAGCAACCGCGGCTGGCGCATCCTCGATCTCTTCTGAACGTCGTGATCAAAAAATTCATTCGCAAACTGCTCGGCCAGGACGAAACCGAGCAAACCTCTCCCGCAGCGGCCCCGGCCGACGAAGCGGCCCCTGCTACCCCGCGTGCCCCGAAAGGCGCCCGCGGCGGCACGAAAAAGCCGCGCAGCAACCATGAGCCGACCGTCGTGCCGGCCAGCGTGCACGGCATCAACCCGGCACTGATCTCGAAGAATGCCGTGCGCGTGACCGACACGCTGCAGCAGGCGGGCTTCCGCGCCTTCATCGTCGGCGGTGCGGTACGCGACCTGCTGCTCGGCATCGCGCCGAAGGACTTCGACGTCGCGACCGATGCAACGCCCACCGAGGTGCAGCGCCTGTTCCGCCGCGCGCGCCTGATCGGCCGCCGCTTCCAGATCGTCCACGTGCAGTTCGGCCAGGAGCTGATCGAGGTGTCGACGTTCCGCGCGCTGGTCGATGCGCCGCCCGAGGCGGCCGCTGCCGAGCCGCCGAGGCGCCTGAAGCGTGACGAACTCGATCGCCGCACCCATGCGGTCGACGCGAGCGGCCGCGTGCTGCGCGACAACGTGTGGGGCGAGCAGCACGAAGACGCCGCACGCCGCGACTTCACGATCAACGCGATGTACTACGACCCGTCGACGCAGACGGTGCTCGACTACCACGACGGGATGGCCGACGTGCGCGCCCGCCTGTTGCGGATGATCGGCGATCCGGCCACGCGCTTCCGCGAGGATCCGGTGCGGATGCTGCGCGTCGTGCGCTTCGCGGCGAAGCTCGGTTTCGAGATCGAGCCGCACACGCGCGAGCCGATCAACGCGCTCGCCGACCTGATCAACAATGTGCCGGCCGCGCGCCTGTTCGACGAAATGCTGAAGCTGCTGCTGTCGGGCCACGCGCTCGCGTGCCTGCAGCGGCTGCGCAAGGAAGGCCTGCACCACGGGCTGCTGCCGCTGCTCGACGTCGTGCTCGAACAGCCGCAGGGCGAGAAGTTCATCACGCTCGCGCTGAACAACACCGATGCACGCGTGCGCGCCGGCAAGCCGGTTTCCCCGGGCTTCCTGTTCGCGACGCTGCTGTGGCACGACATGCGCCAGCGCTTCGAGCAATACACGGCCGAAGGCGAAATCCCGGTGCCGGCGCTCCATCGCGCGATGGACGACGTGCTCGACATGCAGACCGAGAAACTCGCGATCCACAAGCGCTACTCGGCCGACATGCGCGAGATCTGGGGCCTGCAGCTGCGCCTCGAGAAACGCTCGGGCCGCAGCGCGATGAGGCTGCTGGAACACCAAAGGTTTAGAGCGGGGTATGATTTCCTCCTGTTACGCTGCGAATCCGGCGAGCTCGATGCGGAAGTCGGACAGTGGTGGACGGATTTCATCGAAGGCGACGCGGCCGCTCGCGAGGCATTGCTCACGCAGGGCGGCTCGAAGGAAAAATCGCCCCGCAAGCGGCGCCGCCGCGGCGGTGCGCGAAACCGCAAGCCGGGTGAAGGTGCCGCCGAGCAGGCACCGGACACCTCGGGCGGTTCCGACGACTGACGCGCACGACGGCGAACGACGTAGGAAGTGATGCCATGACGGTTGCATATATCGGACTGGGGGCGAATCTCGGCGATGCGCGCCAGACCCTGAAGGACGCGGTGGTGTGCCTCGCGCAGCAGCGCACCATCTCGATCCTCGGCAAATCGAGCCTGTATCGCACGGCGCCCTTCGAAGCGGGCGGCGACGACTACTACAACTGCGTCGTCAAGCTCGACACGACGCTGTCGGCGCGCGAGCTGCTCGCGCTCTGCCAGAAGATCGAACATCACTTCGGCCGCGAGCGCCCGTATCGCAACGCGCCGCGCACGCTCGACCTCGACATCCTGCTGTTCGGCGCCGACTCGATCGACGAACCCGACCTGATCGTCCCGCACCCGCGCCTCACCGATCGCGCGTTCGCGCTCGTGCCGCTCGTGGAGATCGAGCCCGCACTCGACATTCCCGCGCGCGGCCGTGCCGAAACCTTCCTCGCCGCCGTCGCGGATCAGCGTGTCGAGAAGGTGCAGACCTGCCAGTGCCTGATGCAGAAGGCGCTCGCCGCCAGCGAAGACGCCGACAAGAACCGCTGCCGATGACCCCGACACCCCTCACCGTCACTGCGCCCGACCTGCGCGCCCCGCACCGCTATCTCGTGATCGAAGGCCCGATCGGCGTCGGCAAGACGACGCTCGCGCGCCTGCTCGCCGAACGCTGGTCGATGCAGACGCTGCTCGAGCGCCCGCAGGACAACCCGTTCCTCGAACGCTTCTATCGCGATACCGCGCGCTACGCGCTGCCCGTGCAGCTGTCGTTCGCGCTGCAGCGTGCGCAGCAGGCACGCGAGCTGGTCGGTGCGCTCGAAACGGGCCGCCCGGTCATCGCCGATTTCATGCCGCAGAAAAACGACATCTTCGCGCGGCTGAACCTGCCGGAAGACGAGTGGCAGCTCTACCGTTCGGTCGCGACGCACGTCGACGTGCCGCAGGCGCCGTCGCCCGACCTCGTCGTCTACCTGCAGGCGAGCCCCGAAGTGCTGTTCTCGCGCATCCAGAAGCGCGGGCTGCCGATGGAGCTGCAGATCAGCGACGCGTACCTGCGCTCGCTCGTCGACGCGTACAACGAATTCTTCTACCACTACGACCGCACGCCGGTGCTGACGGTCGCCGCGGAACACCTGAACCCGCAGGATTCCCCCGAAGATCTCGCCCTGCTGGTCGAGCGCATCGAGACGATGCGCGGCCGCAAGGAATTCTTCGTCAAGGGCGAAACGACGCGCTGACGCGTCCTCGCCTGTCGTTCCTTACCATCCGAACCGGATTTCCCATGACCTATCTCCAGGAATCGAGCCGGCCTGCCGTCACGGTACCCAAGCTGCAGGCAATGCGCGCCGCCGGCGAGAAGATCGCGATGCTCACCTGCTACGACGCGAGCTTTGCCGCCCTGCTCGACCGTTCGGGCGTCGACGTGCTGCTGATCGGCGATTCGCTCGGCAACGTGCTGCAGGGCCACACGACCACGCTGCCCGTGTCGCTCGACGACATCGCGTATCACACCGCCTGTGTCGCCCGCGCGCAGCCGCGCGCGCTGGTCGTCGCCGATCTGCCGTTCGGCACGTACGGCACGCCGGCCGAGGCGTTCGCGAGTGCCGTCAAGCTGATGCGTGCCGGTGCGCAGATGGTCAAGCTCGAAGGCGGCGAATGGCTCGCCGAGACGATCCGCTTCCTCGTCGAGCGCGCGGTGCCCGTATGCGCGCACGTGGGCCTCACGCCGCAATCGGTGCACGCGTTCGGCGGCTTCAAGGTGCAAGGCAAGACCGAAGCCGGGGCCGCCCAGTTGCTGCGCGACGCGCGCGCGATCGAGGATGCGGGCGCGCAGCTCGTCGTGCTCGAAGCCGTGCCGACGCTCGTCGCCTCCGAAGTCACGCACATGCTCAAGGTTCCGACGATCGGCATCGGCGCGGGCGTCGACTGCTCGGGCCAGGTGCTCGTGCTGCACGACATGCTCGGCGTGTTCCCCGGCAAGCGGCCGCGCTTCGTGAAGGATTTCATGCAGGGCCAGCCGAACATCCAGGCGGCCGTCGAAGCGTATGTGCACGCGGTGAAGGATGGTTCGTTCCCTGGGGCGGAACATTCGTTCTGACGTCCGTGGCGAGGCCTGCGACGCGTGCGCCGGCGCCCCGATGTAAAAAAGCGCGGCGCCCTTTGCGGGGCGCCGCGCTTTTTCTTTCACACGCTGCCGATTGCCGGCTGCCGGTTACTTCAGTACCGCGTCGAGCGCGCCGCGCAGCGCGTTGGTCAGCAGCAGCGCCTCCGCACGCGCAAGATCGTCGCGGGTCACGACCCGCTCCGTCGCGCCGAACACACGATCGTCGAGCAACACGCCACGCATCACCCCCGGCAACAGGCCGGATTCGAGCGGCGGCGTTACCCACTGGCCGTCAAGCTTCACGAACAGGTTCGAGCGCCCGCCTTCCGTCACCTCGCCGCGTTCGTTGACGAACAGCATGTCGAAGCACCCGAGCGCCTCCGCCGCCTGCCACGCGCGATCGTATTCGGCGCGGCGCGTCGTCTTGTGCAGCAGCAGCGCATCGCTCGCGCGGGTCGGCGCGAAGCCGTGCGCAGACGCAAGCATCACGCCGACCGGCCCCGCCGGCAGCGGCTTGAGCGGCGCCGCGATGATCTCGATGGCGCCATCCTTCGCGAGCGAAAGCTTCATCCGGTAGGCGTCGTCGCCGTCGAGCGCCGCGCAGCGCGTATCGATCGCGTCGCGCAACGCCTCGGCGTCGAAGCGGAAGCCGAACGCATCCGCGCTACGCTGCAGCCGTGCGAGATGACGATCGAGGTGCCGGATGCCGTCCGCACGCGTGGCAGCGGTCGTTTCGAACAGCTGGAAGCCGGGATCGGCATCCGTCAGGAATCGTGCTTTCAATTCGCACTCCGCATATTCGTCGGCCGCGACACTGTCGAGCACGATGCCCGCGCCGACCCCCATCGTGCCACGGCGCCGGCCGGCGATTGGCGTCGCCGGACTGCGTGCTTCGGCACCGGTCGCACCTTCGCGGTCAGCGCCTTCGCCCGCCGTACCTTCACCGGTAGCATCGAGCGTCAGCGTCCGGATCGCGACCGACAGGCAAAAATCGCCACAACCGGCCGGGCGCTCACCCGGCACGTCGGAATCGGCACCTTGCTTCGCGGCGTCGAGCCAGCCGATCGCGCCCGTATAGAGGCCGCGCGGTGTCGACTCGATCGCATCGATCAACTGCATCGTCTTGTACTTCGGCGCGCCCGTGATCGATCCGCACGGGAACAACGCACGCAGCATCTGCGCGAACGTCGTCCCGTCGCGCCAGCCGGCCTCGACCGTCGACGTCATCTGCCACACCGACGCATACGGCTCGACGGAGAACAGCGCCGGCACGCGAACCGTCCCGGTGCGTGCGATCCGCGATATGTCGTTGCGCAGCAGGTCGACGATCATCACGTTTTCCGCGCGGTTCTTCGGATCGTTCGCGAGGAACGCGGCCGCCGCCGCATCGTCGCGAGGGTCGGCCGAACGCGGCGCGGTGCCCTTCATCGGCCGCGCGCGCAGCACGTCGCCGTGCTTCTCGACGAACAGCTCGGGCGAACACGACACGACCCACGCACCGTCGGGCAACGCGACCAGCGCGCCGTAGCGCACCGGCTGGCGCGCACGCAGCCGCCGGTACAGCGCGAGCGGCGTGCCGAACACGTCGAAGTTCAGCCGGTACGTGTAGTTGACCTGATACGAATCGCCCGCGCGCAGTGCGTCGTGCACCGCGGCGATCGCCGCATCGAACGCATCGCGCGACACGCTCTTCGCGACGTGCGCGACACCCGCGATCGACGGCGCGTCGCTGCCGCCGTCCTGCTGCGCGAGCCACGCGTCGACTTCGTCGCGCGACAGGCGTTCGCAGCGCGCATACAGCAAAAAGCGCAGCGGGGCATGGCCCGGCTGCGCCCGTTGCAGGTTGCGTCCGAATTCGTAATCGCCGACGACGACCGCATGCAGCCCGTCGCGCAGGTCCTGCGCCACCGCCGCATCGACTGCGTCGAGCCGCGCCGGATCCGTGCACACGCGTTCGCGCACGAATCCCGAATACAAACGACTCGACCGCGCGGACGCGGTCGAGTCGCAATCGTCCAAGAGCGCGAACGACGCGCTCTCGTTGCCTTCAGTCATGCTGTTACTCGAGTTACTCGAAGAAGCTCTTCACACGGTCGAACCAGCTCTTGCTCTGCGGGCTGTGACGCGCGCCGCCCTCGGCCAGCGACTTCTCGAACTGCTTGAGCAGGTCGCGCTGGTTGTCGGTCAGCTTCACGGGCGTCTCGACCTGCACGTGCACGTACAGATCGCCCGCGATGCTCGAACGCAGCCCCTTGATGCCCTTGCCGCGCAGCCGGAACGTCTTGCCCGACTGCGTGCCTTCCGGCACCGGGAACGATGCACGGCCGGCCAGCGTCGGCACCTCGATCTCGCCGCCGAGCGCGGCGGTCGTGAACGGGATCGGCATCTGGCAGTGGAGATCGTCGCCGTCGCGCTCGAACACCGAGTGCGGCTTGATGTGGATCTCGACGTACAGGTCGCCCGGCGGCCCGCCGTTGATGCCCGGCTCGCCGTTGCCGGCCGAGCGGATGCGCATCCCGTCGTCGATCCCGGCCGGGATCTTCACTTCGAGCGTCTTGGTTTCCTTCACCTTGCCCGACCCGTGGCAGTGCACGCACGGCTCGGGGATGTAGGTGCCCGTGCCGTGGCACTTCGGGCAGGTCTGCTGGATGCTGAAGAAACCCTGCGACATGCGCACCGTGCCCTGGCCATGACAGGTCGGGCAGGTTTCCGGCTTCGTGCCGGGCTTCGCACCCGACCCGTGGCAGACCTCGCACGACACCCAGCTCGGCACGCGGATCTGCGTGTCGTAGCCGTGTGCGGCCTGCTCGAGCGTGATTTCCATGCTGTAGCGCAGGTCGGCACCGCGATACACCTGCGGGCCGCCACGGCCGCCGCGCGCGGCGCCGCCCGCGGCCTGGCCGAAGATGTCGCCGAAGATGTCGCCGAACGCATCCGCGAAGCCGCCGAAACCCTGTGCGCCCGCACCGCCCATGTTCGGATCGACGCCCGCATGGCCGTACTGGTCGTACGCGGCCCGCTTCTGGCTGTCCGAGAGCATTTCGTAGGCTTCCTTCACCTCCTTGAAATGCTCTTCCGCATCCTTGTTGTCCGGATTGCGGTCAGGGTGATACTTCATCGCAAGCTTGCGATATGCCTTCTTGATTTCGTCGTCGCTCGCATTCTTCGCGACGCCCAGAACCTCGTAGTAATCCCGTTTCGCCATATCGATTCACTGTGCCGCCACGCATCGCGCACGCGGCGGCTCCTTTCGCCCGCAGTAAAGTCTCTCGACTCGTCTGGCGCTGCGCCCGTCCGCGGACGGCTCGTGCAGCACCCGCCAAAAAACAAATGTGCCCGGAGGGCCGCAAAGCCCGCCAGGCGTGGAGTCGATCCGGCCATCCGGAAGGAAAGACAGACCGCTTGTCAGCCAGCCCGTCAGCCGCGCCGCGCGCGTGTTGCGCGCGCGGCGTGCGGCACCGGGCAACCCGGCTTAGTCCTTCTTCACTTCCTTGAACTCGGCGTCGACGACATCGTCGGCAGCCTGTTGCGCGCCGCCCGCGTGGGCCGCACCTTCCGCTGCACCCGCTGCGCCGGCCGCACCCGCTTGCTGGGCCTGCATGTCGGCGTACATCTTTTCGCCGAGCTTCTGCGAAACCTTGCCGAGTTCCTCGACCTTCGCGTCGATCGCAGCCTTGTCGGCCGACGTGTCCTTCAGCACTTCCTCGAGCGACTTCAACGACGCTTCGATCGCTTCCTTCTCGCCCGCGTCCAGCTTGTCGCCGTACTCGGTCAGCGCCTTCTTCGTGCTGTGGACCAGCGCGTCGCCCTGGTTGCGCGAATCGGCCAGCTCGCGCAGCTTGTGATCTTCCGCTGCGTTCGCTTCCGCGTCCTTGATCATCTGGTCGATTTCAGCCTCGGACAGACCCGAGTTCGCCTTGATCGTGATCTTGTTTTCCTTGCCGGTCGCCTTGTCCTTCGCGCCGACGTGCAGGATACCGTTCGCGTCGATGTCGAAGGTCACTTCGATCTGCGGCACGCCACGCGGTGCGGGCGGGATGCCTTCGAGGTTGAACTCGCCGAGCAGCTTGTTGCCGGCTGCCATTTCGCGTTCGCCCTGGAACACCTTGATCGTCACGGCGCCCTGGTTGTCGTCCGCCGTCGAATACACTTGCGCGTGCTTCGTCGGGATCGTCGTGTTCTTGCTGATCATCTTCGTCATCACGCCGCCGAGCGTCTCGATACCGAGCGACAGCGGGGTCACGTCGAGCAGCAGCACGTCCTTGCGGTCGCCCGACAGGACCTGGCCCTGGATCGCCGCGCCAACCGCGACGGCTTCGTCCGGGTTCACGTCACGGCGCGGATCCTTGCCGAAGAACTCCTTCACCTTCTCCATGACCTTCGGCATGCGCGTCTGGCCGCCGACCAGGATCACGTCGTCGATGTCCGACACCTTGACGCCTGCGTCCTTGATCGCGATGCGGCACGGTTCGATCGTGCGCTCGACGAGGTCTTCCACCAGCGCTTCCAGCTTCGCGCGGGTGATCTTCAGGTTCAAGTGCTTCGGGCCCGACGCGTCCGCCGTGATGTACGGCAGGTTGATTTCGGTCTGCTGGCTCGACGACAGCTCGATCTTCGCCTTTTCAGCGGCTTCCTTCAGGCGCTGCAGCGCGAGCACGTCCTTCGACAGGTCGACGCCCTGCTCCTTCTTGAACTCGCCGATGATGTAATCGATGATGCGCTGGTCGAAGTCTTCGCCGCCGAGGAACGTGTCGCCGTTGGTCGACAGCACTTCGAACTGCATTTCGCCGTCGACGTCCGCGATCTCGATGATCGACACGTCGAACGTACCGCCGCCGAGGTCATACACGGCGATCTTGCGGTCGCCCTTCTCGGCCTTGTCGAGGCCGAACGCGAGCGCGGCTGCGGTCGGCTCGTTGATGATCCGCTTGACTTCGAGGCCCGCGATGCGGCCGGCATCCTTGGTTGCCTGGCGCTGGCTGTCGTTGAAGTACGCCGGCACCGTGATCACGGCTTCCGTGACCGGCTCGCCGAGGTAGTCTTCGGCCGTCTTCTTCATCTTGCGCAGCACTTCCGCCGAAACCTGCGGCGGCGCGAGCTTTTCGCCGTGCGCTTCGACCCATGCATCGCCGTTGTCGGCCTTGATGATGCTGTAAGGCATCAGGCCGATGTCCTTCTGGACTTCCTTCTCTTCGAAGCGGCGGCCGATCAGGCGCTTCACTGCGAACAGCGTGTTCTTCGGGTTGGTCACCGATTGACGCTTGGCCGGCGCGCCGACGAGCACTTCGTTGTCGTCCATGTAGGCGATGATCGACGGCGTGGTGCGCGTGCCTTCCGAGTTCTCGATGACCTTGACCTGGTTGCCTTCCATGATGGCGACGCACGAGTTCGTGGTGCCGAGGTCAATACCGATGATCTTTCCCATTTTTCCTAATCTCCAGAAATGCTTGTTTGCTGCGCAAAACCCCGCGTTTTGGGGCGGTTTCGCGCGCCAGAATTCAACTCTGTTCCCGAAATGCGTCCGGCCGGTCCGTTTTCAAGACCCGCCGAGCGATGCGGATATTAAATTTTTTCAATCGCTGCCGGCTAGGGGATCGCTACCCGCCGCCGCGATTTTCGCGCGTGCCGCCGACACGGCCGCCTCGAACTGAGCGAGGCCATGCCAGCCCGTGGCGCGGCCGAGCCGCTTGCCGCGGTGGAAGAAGAACCACGTCGGCACGCCGTGCAGCCCGAAGCGGCGCCCAAGCTGGTGGTGTTCGTACACGTTGCAATGGAACCACTTCAAGCCCAGCGCGCGGATGGCGTCGGGCTGGGCGAGCATCGCCTTTTTCGCGATCTCGCAGTTGAAGCAGTCGACGCCCCAGAAGAACACCACCGCAAGCGCGTCCCCCGCGCCGTCGATCGCCGCGTCGAACGTACCGGCGTCCAGCGCCTGCATGTCGAACGCGTCAAATGCGGCCGGATCGACGCCGGCGGGCACCATCGCGACGCCCTTACTTCGGCTGTGCGACGGTGACGAGCGCCGGACGCAGCACGCGGTCGGCGATCGTGTAGCCCTTCTGCAGCACCGTGACGACGGTGTTCGGCTCCTGCTCGGCCGGCACCATCGAAATTGCCTGGTGCTGGTGCGGATCGAACTTCTCGCCGACCGGGTTGATCGCGACGACGCGGCCCTTCTCGAGTGCGCTCGTCAGCTGGCGCAGCGTCAGCTCGACGCCTTCGCGCACCTTCGCGATATCGCCGGACGTATCGTTGACGGCCGCTTCCAGGCTGTCCAGCACGGGCAGCAGGTGCTCCGCGAAGCTCTCGATCGCGAACTTGTGCGCCTTCGAGACGTCGTCCTGCGCGCGGCGGCGGACGTTCTCGGTCTCGGCCTTCGCCCGCAGGTAGCTCTCCTGCAGCTCGGCGACCTTGGCTTGAGCCTCCGCGAGCGCCGCGTCGGCTGCTTCGGCGGCGGGAGCAGCGCCTTGCGCCGCCTGCTTCTCGCTGCCGGTATCTTCGGCCGATTGGGTAGACGGGTTCTCTTGCGTGTTTTCCATGTCGCTGAAAGTCGATTAGAGGTTGAAGCCAAATCGGCAACCGCCGGACCGTATACCCGGCGGCACCGCACATTGCTGGTGCAAATAAGGGTGAAAACTGCGATTTCAAGAGGGTTATCCGCCGGCATTCTCCAATGCAGCGAAACAACCGCGCGTCGCACCGGTGCATCGCCCGCATAGTCCGCCACGGCAGGCGAAACGGGCTGTAACAACGCTTACCTGGCAAGTACTAGCTTGGCACAGTCCCGCTGCACTACACTCCACTCAAGCGTCGGAAAAGCGTGTTTACCCTTAGCTGACCGACGCCTTACAACCACCCCCTGGCGCCGTTTTCACCCCTTCTCGAGGGGAGTACCGTGAAACTGACCTTTGCGATATCGGTGGTCGCGCTGGTACTCATTGCCGGCACCACCACCATCTGCCTGTCGGGAGCCGTGACCGACCGCACGACCGAATACGGGAGCGCGCGGGCGACGTTCGACCAGATGTTCAGCTCCCACCAGAAAATCTGTCGATGATCCGCCGGTCGCGCTTCGTCGGCCGGCCGTGCAATTCGGCCGCCGGCTCGCGATACGTGCGGCGCCGCTCCAGTTCGGCGAGCCGTGCGGCCCGCCCCGCTTCCGTTTCCTCGTAAAGCGTCTGCGCGACGCTCGCCGGCCCGCGCACGTCGCACACGCCGAGGACGGCAATGTGCCAGACGATGCCGTCGATCGCAATTTCGACCTCGTCGCCCACGCGCACTTCCTTCGCAGGCTTGACCGCAGCCCCGCCGATCTTCACGTGCCCCTTGTCGACCGCATCGGTCGCAAGCGAGCGCGTCTTGAAGAACCGGGCCGCCCACAGCCATTTGTCGATGCGCAGCTTCGCGCCCGGTTCGGTCGAAATCTTGTAGTTCATCGCACCTCACCCGCCGTTTCGGGCTGCGCGGCCTTGACCGGCCAGCCCTGCAAATTCTCGGCGACGATCTCGCCGAGCGCGCCGATCCACGCGGGCGCGCCGTTCAGGCACGGAATCCGGTGGAACGCCTTGCCGCCGCCGGCGAGGAACTCGTCGCGCACTTCCATGCCGATCTCCTCGATCGTCTCCAGGCAATCGGCCGTGAAACCGGGGCAGAACACGTCGGCCCGTTGTACGCCGGCCTCGCCGAACTCGCGCAACGTCGGCGCGGTATAAGGCTGCAGCCATTCGGCCTTGCCGAAACGCGACTGGAACGTGACGCGGCACTCGGTCGTCGACAGCCCGAGCGCGGCCATCAGCAGCGCGCCCGTCTGCTGGCACTGGTCGTGATAGGGATCGCCGAGGTCGAGCGTGCGCTTCGGCACGCCGTGAAAGCTCAGCACGAGCTTGTCGCCGGCCGCGAAATCCGGCCGGCCGTGCTGCGCCCAATACTGGCGCACCTGCTCGGCCAGCGCGTGGATGTAGGCCGGATGGTCGGCGTAGTGCCGTATCGTGCGCACCTCCGGCTGGTTGCGCATGCGCGAGAGGGCATCGAATGCGGCGTCGAATGCGGTGGCCGTGGTCGACGCCGAGTATTGCGGATACATCGGCATCAGCAGCACGCGCTCGACGCCGGCGCGCTTGAACTGCGCGAGCGCGTGCGAGATGTTCGGACTGCCGTAGCGCATCGCGTAGTCGACCTGCACTTGATAACCGTTCGACGCGAGCAGGTGCCGCACGCCGTCGGTCTGGCGCACGGTATGCACGCGCAGCGGCGAGCCCTCGGGCATCCAGACGGCCGCGTATTTCTTCGCGGACGCGCGGCCGCGCAGCGGCAGGATCAGCGTGCGCAGCAGCACCTGCCAGACGGCCTGCGGAATCTCGACGACTCGCGGATCCGACAGGAATTCGGCCAGATAGCGCCGCACGGCACGCGGCGTGGGCGCATCGGGCGTGCCGAGATTGATCAGCAGCACACCGATGCGATGGGCGGCCGCGATACTCGAAGGCGGCTCAAGATCGAAACGCATGGGCAAGAACGTGCTCGGGGCACGGGACCGGACGGCTCTCAATTATAGCGGGCCGCCTCGCGCCGGTCGGCTGGCCGTTCGGCCGACTGTCGGCGCACGCGGCGCCGCGGCACGATGACGGGGCGGGATCGGGCTGGCGCTCGCAGGCTATTGCTGGCTCAGCGTGAGCGACAGCAGCCGCGCGGTGATGTCGACGATCGGGATCACGCGGTTGTACGCCATGCGGGTCGGGCCGATCACGCCGAGCGTGCCGACGATCTGCCCGTTTACCTCGTAAGGGGCGGTAACGACGCTCATTTCCTCGATCGGCACGAGTGTCGATTCGCCGCCGATGAAGATCTGCACGCCCTGGGCGTGGCTCGACACGTCGAGCAGTTGCAGGAGGCCCGTCTTTTGGTCGAATACGTCGAACAGCTTGCGCAGCCGGGCCATGTCGGACGACAGATCCGCCACCTCGAGCAGGTTGCGCTCGCCGGAAATCAGCACGGTGTCCTCGGTGTCGGGCACCTCGGTGCTGGCCGTCACGGCCGCATGCATCAGCGTGGTCATGTCGCCGCGCAACTGGTCGATCTCGTCGCGCAGGCGACGGCGCACCTCGTCGAACGACAGCCCGGCGAAATGCGCGTTGATGTAGTTGGACGCCTCGGTCAGTTGCGACGGCGAGTAGTCGCGCGGCGTCGCGAGCATCCGGTTCTGCACGTCGCCCTCGGGCGTCACGATGATCAGCAGGATGCGCTTGTCCGACAGGCGCATGAACTCGATCTGCTTGAACACGTGGCTGCGGCGCGGCGTCAGCACGACGCCCGCGAACTGCGACAGGTTCGACAGCACGCTCGCGGCGGCCGCCACGACGCGCTGCTGCGGCTCGCCGGCCTGCAGCGTGTTCTGCACCTGCCGCGCGACGGCCTCGGCGTCGATCGGCACCTCGACCGTCAGCATCGTGTCGACGAACAGCCGGTAGCCGCGCGGCGTCGGCACGCGGCCGGCCGACGTGTGCGGGCTCGACACGAGGCCGAGCTCCTCCAGGTCGGACATCACGTTGCGGATCGTCGCCGGGCTCAGCTCGAGCCCGGAGTAACGGGACAACGTGCGCGATCCGACTGGCTGACCGTCGGCGATATACCGTTCGATCAGGGTTTTCAGGAGGGTTCGTGCGCGAGGATCTAGCATGGTGGAAAATTTTAGCGCAACCGCGCGACCGCGGCGAGTGGCGTCGGCCGCCGATGCGCGGGCCGACCCGATCCGGCCCCGTCGGCGAACAGCCGGTTCTTTTCGTCAACGAGCTATGGTGTAATGCCGGCATGAAAACCGGTAATCAGTTCAACACTGTCGCGCTCGTCGGCCGGAGCAACACGCCGAACATCGCCGAGCCGCTCGCCACGCTGGCCGCCTGCATCGCCAAGCGGGGCTTCGAGGTCGTCTTCGAAGCCGAGACCGCGCGCGAGATCGGCATCACCGGCTACCCGGCGCTGACCCCGGCCGAAATCGGGGCGCGCGCCGACGTGGCGGTCGTACTGGGCGGCGACGGGACGATGCTCGGCATCGGCCGTCAGCTCGCGCCGTACAAGACACCGCTGATCGGGATCAACCACGGGCGGCTCGGCTTCATCACCGATATCGCGGCCGCCGACATGCAGGCACTCGTCCCGGTGATCCTGTCGGGCAAGTTCGAGCGCGAGGAGCGCTCGCTGCTCGAGGCCCGGATCATGCGCGACGGCGAACCGATCTACCACGCGCTCGCGTTCAACGACGTCGTCGTGAACCGCAGCGGCTTCTCCGGGATGGTCGAGCTGCGCGCGTCGGTCGACGGCCGGTACATGTACAACCAGCGTTCGGACGGCCTGATCGTCGCCACGCCGACCGGCTCGACCGCTTACGCGCTGTCGTCGGCCGGCCCGATCCTCCATCCGCAGTTGCAGGGCATCGTGCTCGTGCCGATCGCGCCGCACGCGCTGTCGAACCGGCCGATCGTACTGCCCGACGATTCGAAGATCGCGATCCAGATCGTCGGCGGGCGCGACGTCAACGTGAACTTCGACATGCAGTCGTTCACGTCGCTCGAACTGAACGACACGATCGAGGTGCGCCGCTCGAAGCACACGGTGCCGTTCCTGCACCCGATCGGCTACAGCTACTACGCGACGCTGCGCAAGAAGCTGCACTGGAACGAACACGCCTCGAACGAAGACGACAAGGCGTCCTGACGCCGCTCCGCCCGACACCATGCTCCGCCACCTCTCGATCCGCGACTTCGTCATCGTCGCCGCGCTCGATCTCGAATTCGACAGCGGCTTTTCCGTCTTTTCCGGTGAAACCGGCGCCGGGAAATCGATCCTGATCGACGCCCTCGCCCTCGCGCTCGGCGAACGCGCCGACGCGAGCGTCGTGCGCACCGGCTGCGGCCGCGCCGACATCACCGCCGAATTCACGCCGCACGACCGCGTCGCGCGCTGGCTCGACGAACACGCGTTCGACACCGAGGACACCGTGATGCTGCGCCGCGTGATCGATGCGAACGGACGGTCGCGCGCGTTCATCAACGGCACCAGCGCGACGCTCGCGCAGCTGCGTGAACTCGGCGAAATGCTCGTCGACATCCACGGCCAGCATGCGCACCAGCTGCTGATGCGGCCCGACGCGCAGCGCGAGCTGTTCGACACGCACGCGGGGCTCGTCGCCGATGCGGCGAACGTCGCGCGCGCGTGGCGCGTGTGGCGCGACGCGACGCAGGCGATCGAGGCCGCGAAGGCGCACGAGCGGGAGCTGCAGCTCGAACGCGAAAAGCTCGCGTGGCAGCTCGCCGAGCTCGACAAGCTCGCGCCGCAGCCCGGTGAATGGGACGAGGTCAGCAACGAGCACAAGCGCCTGTCGCACTCGGCAAACCTGATCGACGGCGTGCGCGGCGCACTCAACGCGTTGTCCGAGGCCGACGACGCGATGCTCGCGCAGCTCGGCGCGATCGTCTCGAAGCTGCGCAGCCTGGCCGACTACGACACCGCGCTCGGCGACGCGCTCGCGTCGCTCGAACCGGCCGAGATCCAGCTGCAGGAAGCCGTCTACTCGCTGTCCCACTATGCGCAGCGCGTCGATCTCGATCCCGAGCGGCTCGCGCAGGTCGAAACGCGCCTCGATGCGCTGCATTCGACCGCCCGCAAGTTCCGGTTGCCGCCCGACACGCTGCACGAAGAACACGCGGCACGCCGCGCGCAGCTCGCCGCGCTCGACGCGGCCGCCGATCTCGGTGCGCTCGAGGCGACGCAGGCCAAGGCGCGGGAGGCCTATCTCGCCGATGCCAGGCATCTGTCGAAGGCGCGCGCGCAGGCCGCCAAGGCGCTCGGCACGGCCGTCACGGCCGGCATGCAGGAACTGTCGATGGCGGGCGGAAGCTTCGAAGTCGCGCTCGTCCCGCTCGCCGACGGCGGCCCGCACGGGCTCGAGCAGGTCGAATTCCGGGTCGCCGGCCACCCCGGCGTGCCGCTGCGGCCGCTCGCGAAGGTCGCGTCGGGCGGCGAACTCGCGCGGATCAGCCTCGCGCTCGCAGTGATCGCAAGCGCGGCGAGCCCGACGCCGACGCTGATCTTCGACGAAGTCGATACGGGGATCGGCGGCGGCGTCGCCGAAGTGGTCGGCCGCCTGCTGCACCAGCTCGGGCGCGATCGCCAGGTGCTGTGCGTGACACACCTGCCGCAGGTCGCCGCGCGCGGCGACCACCACTTCCAGGTCGCGAAGGGCGCCGACGAGCGCGGCGGCACGGTGTCGACGGTCGTCGCGCTCGACCGCGCCAACCGGATCGAGGAAGTCGCGCGGATGCTCGGCGGGCTCGAGATCACGGCCACGACGCGCAAGCACGCGAAGGAAATGCTGGCGGCCTGACGCGGGTACTGCGTGGGCCGAATTCAAAAAGACCGGCGCATGCGCCGGTCTTTTTTTTTTGCCCGCACGGCCGCTCGCCCGATCGCGCCCGCCCTGCTCCGGGAATTCGAACGCCCGACTCAAACACCCGACTCAAACGCCCGTTTCAGCCGTCCCGAACACGCGCGCCCACAGCGCCGTCACGGCTGCGCGCTCGTCGGCGACCACGGCCGGATCGACCCGCGCCTTCTCCATCCCGTCGAGCCGCAGCTTGTGCTGCAGCTTCCGGTACTTCCGGTAGGCCGCGCCGACGCGCTCGGCCTCGTCCTCGCCCATCAGCCCGAAGCGCGCGACCTCGCGCAGCAGCGCGATGTTGCCCGTGTTGCGGATCAGCTCGGCGTCGCTCGACGCGTGCAGCAGCACCCAGTACTGGACGATGAATTCGATGTCGACCATCCCGCCGCGATCGTGCTTCAGGTCGAACAGCTCGGTCTGGTTCGGATGGCCGGCAAACACCTTGCCGCGCATGTCGACGATCTCCTTCGCGAGCACGCCGCCGTCGCGCGGCGTCGTCAGCACCTGCTGGCGGATCGCCTCGAAGTCCGCGCCGATCTGCGCGTCGCCCGCGCTGTAGCGGGCACGCGTCAGCGCCTGGTGCTCCCACACCCACGCGGTGTTCGCGGCATCGCCCTCGCGCAGCTGGTAGCGGCGGAACGCATCGAGATCGGTGACGAGCAGCCCGGCCTCGCCGTTCGGCCGCAGCCGCAGGTCGATGTCGAACAGCGCGCCGGCCCCGGTCGCCGTGGTGAGCCACGTGATGAGCCGCCGCGTGAAGGTCGTGTAGACGTCCGCCGAGCGCTCGTCCGCGTCGTCGTACAGGAAGATCAGGTCGAGATCGGATGCGTAGCCGAGCTCCTTGCCGCCCAGCTTGCCGTACGCGATCACCGCGAACTTCGGCACGTCGCGATGACGCTTCGCGAGCTGGGACCAGACGACTTCGATCGTCACGTCGAGCACCGCGTCGGCCAGCTCGGACAGCCGGTCGCTCACATGCTCGACCGACAGCTGCCCGGCCAGGTCGATCAGCAGGATCCGGAACACCTCCGCGTGCTGCGCGTGCCGCAGCAGGTCCATCTGCTGCTCGGGGCCGTCGGCCGCCGCGAGACGCGCGCGCAGCGCGTCCTTGAACGCAGGCCAGTCGAACGGGCTCGCGATCGCCTCGTCGTCGAGCAGTTCGTCGAGCAGTTGCGGGTGGCGGATCAGATAACCGCCGCCCCAGCGCGTCGCGCCGAGCACCGACAGCACGCGGTCGAGCGCGGCCGGATACTCGGTCAGCAGCGCGAGATAGACGCCGCGCCGGCTGACCGTCTCGAGCAGGTCGAACAGGCGCACGATCGTGTCGTCGCGGCGTGCGGCGTCGATGTTCGGCGCGGCGTCGAGCGCCCGCTGCGCGACGCGGTCGAAGCGCTGCCGGCTCTTTTCCGGCAGGCCCGCATAGCGCGTCGATTGCCAGATCGCACGCAGCCGCGCGAGCACGGCGGCCGGATCGGCGAAACCGAGGCCGTCGAGGCGCGCGACCAGCGCATCGTCCTCGCCGTCGTCGCCCAGCGCGCCGCTCCAGATCCATGCGGCGGCCGTGTCGTCACCCGCCGCGCAAGGGCCGCCGCCCTTCACCTTGTCCGCGAAGATCTGGTCGAACTGCGCCTCGACGAAGTTCCGGTGCTCATCCAGCACCGTCATCAGCGCCGCATAGTCGGCAAAGCCGAGCGACGCGGCCAGCGCCGCGCGTTCATCCGGCTCGACCGGCATCGCGTGCGTCTGCGCGTCGTTGCGGTACTGCAGCCGGTGTTCGAGCGTGCGCAGGAAGTTGTAGGCATCGGCGAGGCGCGCGCGCACGTCCTCGCCGATCAGCCCGCGCGCCTGCGCATGGCGCAACACCGCGAGCGTCGGCCGCACGCGGAATTCCGCATCCTGGCCGCCCCGGATCAGCTGGAATACCTGCGCGCTGAACTCGATCTCGCGGATCCCGCCGCGCCCGAGCTTGATGTCGTCGGACTTGTCGGGCCGCATCGACGCGCGGCGCGCGGCTTCCTGCCGGATCTGCTGGTGCAGCGAGCGGATCGCGCCGATCACGCCGAAATCGAGATAGCGGCGATACACGAACGGCTTGACGATCGACTCGAGCTGCGACTCCAGCCGTCGCGCCGCGTCGCTGTCGCCTTCCGACACGAGCCGTCCCTTGATCCATGCATAGCGCTCCCACTCGCGCCCCTGCACGTAGAAATATTCCTCGAGCATGCCGAGGCTGCAGACGAGCGGCCCCGAATCGCCGTTCGGACGCAGCCGCATGTCGACGCGAAACACATAGCCGTCGGCCGTGACCTCGGACAGCACGCCGATCAGGCGCCGGCCGAGCCGCGTGAAGTATTCCTGCGTGGACAGCGGCGAACGCGCGCCGCCGGTCGTCTCGCCGTCGTCCTCGTACACGAAGATCAGGTCGATGTCCGACGACACGTTCAGCTCGCGGCCACCGAGCTTGCCCATCCCGACCACGCCGAGCACGACGCGCTGGCCGTCGGCGCCGCGCGGCTCGCCGTACAGCGCCTCGAGTTCAACCGACAGCAGCGCGAGCGAGCGCTGCACGGCCACTTCGGCGAGATCGGTCATCGCGCCCGTGACCTCGGCGACGTCCGCCAGCCCGCGCAGGTCGCGTTCCGCGACCGCGCCGAACGCCTCGGCACGCAACTGCCTCAGCGCGCGCTTCAGTTGCTCCTCGGTCGGCGCGGCCGTGCCGGCCGGCGTCGCCAGCAGCTCGGTGAGGCGCGCGTCGAGCTGCGCGCGGCCGAGCGGCGCGGCGGCCCACGCGGCGACCTGTTCGGCCAGCG
>NZ_ASSI01000158.1:0-53578 GCF_000466765.1 Burkholderia sp. AU4i
CGCGGCTCGCGTCGGTCGGCCGCGCCGACGGCCCGCTGCTGCCGGGTGCCGCGCCGCTGTCGTTCGACGCGTTCGCGCGGCGCGCGCTGACCGAGAAGTTCGACCTGTGCCAGTTCGAATTCGAATCGCAGCCGTGGCGCTTCGACCGCGCGACGGTGAAGCGCCTGCGCGTGCCGCTCGCACTCGCCGCGGCGACGCTCGGCGTGGCGGTGATCGGGATGAACCTGCACTGGTGGAAGCTGTCGCGCGAGCGCGATGCGCTGTCGGCGCAGATCACCGAGACACTGCTGTCCGCATTCCCGAAGACGACGACGGTGCTCGATCCGCCCGCGCAGATGCAGCGCCAGCTCGATCAGCTGCGCGTGGCGGCCGGCGAGCTGTCGCCGAACGATTTCCTCGCGCTGTCGAGCGGGCTGTCGCGATCGATGGGTGCGCTGCCGCTGAACGGCATCGCGTCGCTCGACTATCACGACCGCCGGCTCGACGTCGGCTTCAAGCCGGAGGTCAAGGTCGATCCCGATTTCACGCAGCGCCTCGCGCGTAACGGACTGTCCGGCGAAGTCGACAGCAATACGGGCAAATGGACGATCCGGAGCCGCTCATGAAGACGGAACAACTGAACCAGACGCTGGCCCAGTTCTGGGGCGAGCGCTCGCCGCGCGAAAAAATGCTGCTCGGCTGGGGCGGCGCCGTGCTGGCGGTCGCGATCGCGTATTCGGTGCTGTGGTCGCCCGCGCAGGAAGGCCGCGCGCGGATCCAGCGCGAGCTGCCGACGATGCGCCGCGAGCTCGCGCAGATGACCGCGCAGGCGAACGAGGCGAAGTCGCTGGCGGCCGCCGCGCAAGGCGTGGCACCGACCGGCCTCGCGCTGAAGGACGCGCTGACCGCGTCGCTGTCCGATCACGGGATGCAGGGTGCGCAGGTACAGATCGTCGGCAACGGCGTGCAGATCCAGATGAAGAACGTGTCGTTCCCGGCGTGGACGCAGTGGCTCGACGATGCGCGCCGGCAGTTCAAGGTGCAGGTCGGCGAGGCGCATGCCACTGCGCTGAAGGACGACGGCCAGGTCGACCTGACGGCCGTGATGCAACCGTCTACGCAGAAATGACGCAGTGGATGACGCAAGTGGCGGTCGGCCGATGAGGCCGGGGATCAGGCGGCTCGCCACCGCATTGCCGTGGGTACTGGCGGGCGGACTGGCGACGGCGGTGACGCTCGTCGCGCTCGCGCCGGCCGCGTGGATCGCGCCGCAGTTCGCGCGCGCGACCGGCGGGCACGTGAATCTCGTCGATCCGGACGGGTCGCTGTGGCACGGTTCGGGCACGCTGATGCTCGCGCCGGGGGCCGACCAGAGCGCGGCGACGCTGCTGCCGGGCCGGGTCGAATGGACCACGGGCTTCTGGCCGCTCCTGACCGGGCGCGTGCAGATGCGCATGCGGCAGACCGACGCGATGCCGGATGCGGTCACGCTCGATGCGACGTGGCGCGGCGCGGTGTTGTCGGCGGGCACGATGGCCGTGCCGGCGTCGCTGCTCGCGGGGCTCGGCACGCCGTTCAACACGCTCGACCTGCAAGGCGACGTGCGGCTCGGCTGGAGCGACTGGCGCCTGATCGGCAACAACGCGTTCGGCCAGCTGACGGTGACGATCGACTCGATGAGTTCGCGCATCTCGCGCGTGAAGCCGCTCGGTTCGTACCGCGCGGTGCTGCAGGCGAAGGGGGCCGGCGCCGATCTCGACCTGTCGACGACGCAGGGCCCGCTGTTTCTCGACGGCCACGGCAACTTCGGCCCCGGCCAGGGATCGTTCCGCGGCACCGCGCATTCGGCGCCCGAGCAGCAGGCGAACCTCGCCGGGCTCCTGAACCTGCTCGGCCACCCGATCGGGAACAACGAGGTTTCGCTGATCTTCGGCGACGCGCAGCGCTGACGCGCGCGTCGCCCTTTCCTTCCTACTTCTGCGCGAGCGGCGCGGCGACCGACGGTGCGGTGGCCGCCGGCGCGGCCGCACCGGACGCCGGCACGGGTGCGGGCGCCGCCATGTCGCCGTTCTCGCGCGCCATCTCCGCGACGTTCCACCCGCCGCCGAGCGCCTTCACGAGCCCGACCGACGACACCATCCGCTGGCCGGCGATCGTCGCGAGCTTCTGCTGCGCGGTGAACGCGGTGGTCTGCGCGGTCAGCACGTTCAGGTACGCGACCGTGCCGGCCTTGTACTGGTTCGTGACGATTGCGAGCGCGTGCTCGGCGCTGTCGACGGCCTGCCGCTGCACGTCGATTTCCTGCGCGAGGATGCGTTGCGACGCGAGGTTGTCCTCGACGTCCTGGAATGCGGTGAGCACCGCGAGGCGGTACGCGGCGACGTCCTGGTCGTAGGTCGCACGCGCGGCGTCGGTCTGCGCGGCGCGCAGCCCTGCGTCGAACAGCGTGGCCGCGAGCTGCGGGCCGACCGTCCAGAAACGCGCCGGCAGCGTGAACAGCTGCGACCACACCGAGCTCTGGAAGCCGCCGGTGGCCGACAGCGTCAGGGTCGGGAAGAACGCCGAGATCGCGACGCCGATCTGCTCGTTCGCAGCCGCCGCACGGCGCTCGGCCGCCGCGATGTCGGGCCGGCGCTCGAGGATCGCGGACGGCACGTCGACCGGCGTGATCGGCGGCTCGGCCGCGAGCGGATTCGGCGGCAGCGAGAAGGTCGACGCCGGTTCGCCGATCAGCGTCGCGATTGCATGCTCGTACTGCGCGCGCGCGACGCCATTGTCGATCGACGCCGCCTGCGCGCTTTGCAGTTGCGTCTGCGCCTGGATCACGTCCGCGCGCGCGGCGACGCCCTGCGCGTACTGGTTCTGCGTGAGCGTCAGCGACCGCTGGTACGACTTCACGGTGTCGTCGAGCAGCTTCTGCAGCGCATCGGATGTGCGCAGCTGGTAATAGGTTTGCGCGAGCAGCGCCTGCTGCGACAGCCGCGCGTTCGCGAGATCGGCCGCGGCCGCCGCTTCGCCGGCGCGTTGCGCGCTGACGGTACGGCTCACCTTGCCCCACAGGTCGGGTTCCCAGCTCGCGTCGAGACCGACGCTGTAGCTGTTGTTGATCGAACCGGACGAGCCGCTGCCGAAACCCGACGACGAACCCGACGATACCGACGTGCGCGGCGTGCGGGCGCGCGAGCCCGACGCGGTCAGCCCGACGGTCGGGAAGTACGCGGCACGCGCCTCGGTGACGAGCGCGCGCGCCTTCCGGTAAGCGGCCGCCGATTGCGCGATGGTCTGGTTCGATGCATTGAGCTTGCCGATCAGCGCATCGAGCTGCGGATCGTTGTAGACCGTCCACCACGGGCCGCGATCGGTGCGGTCGGCGGGTTGCGCGACCTTCCAGCCGGCCGGCGCTTCCTTGTATGCGGCGGGGATCGACGTGTCGGGCCGGTGATAGTCGGGCCCGACGGCGCAGCCGGCGAGCAGCACGGCCGTCGCGACGGCGACGGCGGCGCTCAGCGGGCGAAGGGCGCGCGGGAGGGAGGCGTACGGCATGGTGATTTTCCTGTCTGGGCGCGACGTCCGGCGAGCGGCGTCGCGCGATGCGGTCGTCGTGCCGCTGGCGGACAAATGGTAACTGACGGCGGGATAGCTGCGCAGCCCAAAGGGTACGGTGCGCGGCGACAGGAATGTGTTACCGGCGCGAGCGGCCGGTTTACCGGCCATTACGGCTCGCTGGCCGGAAGACGGGCGGGCGGTGCCGGCCGTGCGGGGCGCGGCCGGGGTTCGGGACGGAACCCGGACGAAACAGTCGGGAAGGCAGGCGGAAGGTGCGCGCCGTCAGTGGCAGCGCGCGGGCAGCGGGAGCGGTTCGGCGGCGGGCCGCCATGTCGACGGCTCCGTCGCGGCCGGCTGGCCCGTGCGGCGCGCACCGTCTTTCGCGTTGCGCTGCCGGCGATGATCGAACCATGCCACCCCGAGCGCCGCGAGCGAACCGCCCGGCACCACCAGCATCGTCACGTACAGCGCGATCTTCCAGCCGCGGTGCGGCCCGGAAAACACATGGTGAGCGGTATCGGTCAGGTTGCGGCGCAGCGCGCCGGCGGCATTTTTCAGGAACAGCATCGCGAACATCCTCGGGTGCCCGGCAGCGCGGGCGAATCGGTCAGAACATAGTCTCCGGCAGTGCAACATGCACGTCGTAACTGGTAGTCTCGAATAATATTGACTAAGCAATCAATTTTCAAGATACTGGGCGCGTTCAAATCCGAAACGCACTATTGCTGCGCGCGCAATCGCATGACCGGCGGCCTCTACGATCCCGAGAACATCACGCTGGAAACGAGCCTCGGCTATTACCTGTCGAAGGCGAAGCAGGCGCTCGTCGAGCGGATGGATCGCGCGCTCGAGCCGCTCGACCTCACCGCGCAGCAGATCGGCGTGATCCTGCTGCTGGCGCGCGGTTATGCGCGTACACCGTTCGAGCTGTCCCGCAAGATGTCGTACGACAGCGGCTCGATGACCCGAATGCTCGACCGGCTCGAACGCAAGGGGCTGATTGCCCGCTCGCGCAGCGAGCAGGACCGCCGGATGATCGAGCTGACGCTGACCGAACGCGGCGCCGACGCTGCCCGTGCGCTGCCGTCGCTGATCGCGACCGCGCTCAACGCGCAGCTCGACGGTTTCTCGGCCGACGAGCTTGCGACGCTCACCGGCCTGCTGCAACGCTTCATCGCCAACGGGCCCGGCACCGCCGGTTGCCCGAAACCCGACGACGAAGCGGACTGCTGATGTGCGCGGAGGCCCTCATGTCTAGGTTAAGCGTTCGCTTATTTATCTGTCTGGGCAGAAGATGACAGGGCACGCGCTCCCTTTTTCCCTTTATCCGTTCCACCCGGCCGGGCTGCGCTGCGGCGCACACCCGTGCGTTGTGCCGGCGCGTCGCGCGCGCCGCGTCTAGGAGATTTCGATGTCCGCCACCACGGCATCCGCCGCCTCCCCCGCCGCCGAACCCGCGCCGCTGTCCGGCGGCGCCCTCGCGCTGCTCACCGTCGGGCTGGCGCTCGGCACCTTCATGGAAGTGCTCGACACGTCGATCGCGAACGTCGCGGTGCCGACCATCTCGGGCAGCCTCGGCGTCGCGACGAGCGAAGGCACCTGGGTGATCTCGTCGTACTCGGTCGCGTCCGCGATCGCGGTGCCGCTTACCGGCTGGCTCGCGCGGCGCGTCGGCGAGGTGCGGCTGTTCACGCTGTCGGTGCTCGCGTTCACGATCGCGTCGGCGCTGTGCGGCCTGGCGACCAACTTCGAGACGCTGATCGCGTTCCGGCTGCTGCAGGGCCTCGTGTCGGGGCCGATGGTGCCGCTGTCGCAGACGATCCTGATGCGCAGCTACCCGCCCGCGAAGCGCGGGCTCGCACTCGGGTTATGGGCGATGACGGTGATCGTCGCGCCGATCTTCGGCCCGCTGCTGGGCGGCTGGATCAGCGACAACTACACGTGGCCGTGGATCTTCTACATCAACCTGCCGATCGGCATCTTCTCGGCGACCTGCGCGTATTTCCTGCTGCGCGGCCGCGAGACGAAGACGACGAAGCAGCGGATCGACGCGATCGGCCTCGCGCTGCTCGTGATCGGCGTGTCGTGCCTGCAGATGATGCTCGACCTCGGCAAGGACCGCGACTGGTTCAACTCGACGTTCATCGTCGCGCTCGCGCTGATCGCGGTCGTGTCGCTCGCGTTCATGCTCGTGTGGGAGGCGACCGAGAAGGAACCGGTGGTCGACCTGTCGCTCTTCAAGGACCGCAACTTCGCGCTCGGCGCGATGATCATCTCGTTCGGCTTCATGGCGTTCTTCGGCTCGGTCGTGATCTTCCCGCTGTGGCTGCAGACGGTGATGGGCTACACGGCGGGCAAGGCCGGCCTCGCGACCGCGCCGGTCGGGCTGCTCGCGCTCGTGCTGTCGCCGCTGATCGGCCGCAACATGCACCGGCTCGACCTGCGGATGGTCGCGAGCTTCGCGTTCATCGTGTTCGCCGGCGTGTCGATCTGGAACTCGACGTTTACGCTCGACGTGCCGTTCAACCATGTGATCCTGCCGCGTCTCGTGCAGGGGATCGGCGTCGCGTGCTTCTTCGTGCCGATGACGACGATCACGCTGTCGAGCATCTCCGACGAGCGGCTCGCGAGCGCGTCGGGGCTGTCGAACTTCCTGCGCACGCTGTCGGGCGCGATCGGCACCGCGGCCAGCTCGACGTTCTGGGAGAACGACGCGATCTACCACCACGCGCGGCTGTCGGAATCGGTGAGCGTGTATGCGCAGAGCACGACCGACTACCAGGGCGCGCTGTCGCAGCTCGGCATCGTCGGCCAGACGGCCAACGCGCAGCTCAACCAGCTCGTCACGCAGCAGGGCTTCATGATGGCGACCAACGACTTCTTCCTGTTGTCGGCCTTCATGTTCGGCGCGCTCGCGGCGCTCGTGTGGATCACGAAGCCGAGGAAGGGGGCGGGGCCGGCGATGGGGCATTGAAATCGGCAAGCTGTTCGAGGGTGACGCATGAAGTTGCTGCTCGATACACGCCTGCTTCTTTGGGCGGCAGCCGGTGCGGCCGAACTGCCCGCCCGCGCCGGTGCGCTCATCGAGGATCCCGCCTGTACACCGCTTTTCAGCATCGCGAGCCTCTGGGAGATCGTCATCACGCGTGGCCTGGATCGCGACGATTTCCAGGTGGACCCAAACGTGCTCCGTCGCAATCTCCTCGATGACGGCTACATGGAATTGCCGATCACGAGCGCACACGCACTTGCAGTCGAACAACTGCCGTCGATCCATCGAGATCCGTTTGACCGTCTCCTGGTCGCGCAGGCAATCTCGAAAGGCATTACGCTGCTTACGCACGACCCTGCCGTCGCCCGCTATCCGGGCCCGATCAGGCACGTCTGAGTGCGCCGGGCATCGCCCGGCCGTCACGCCCTCGCCCGCAACCCGCCGAACGCCAGATCGTCGCCGGGCGCGATGGGCAGCGTCGCCCGCGCGACGTCGAGCCACGCGCGCGCCGCGTGCGACAGATACCCCTTCTTCAGCCAGCCGAGCGCGATCGCCCACGTGATTTCCGGCTCGACGATCGGCCGGCACGTGAACTGACCCGCGTCGAGCCGCCGGCAATACGGCTCGGGCAGCAGCGCGATGCCGACCCCCGCATGCACGAGCGCGGCCATGAAATCCCAGTGGCCGCTGCGGCTCACGATCGACGGCGTGAAGCCGGCCTGCCGGCACGCGTCCAGCACCGCGTCGTGCAGCGCGAGGCTTTCCGCGTAGAACACGAACGACTCGCGCGCGAGATCCGCGAGCGGCACGGCCGCGTGATCCTCCCAGCGCGACTCGCGCGGCGCGACGAGCCACAACGGCGCACGCACCATCGGCAGCCGCTCGAAGATGCCGGGATCCACCGGCTCCAGCAGCCCGCCGAGTTCCAGTTCACCCGACGTCAGCGCGGCCTCGATCATCCGCGCGCCCTGCTCGAACAGCTTCAGCTCGATGTTCGGGTAGCGCTGCTTGTACGCGGCGATGATCGGCGTGAACAGCGAGCCGCCGAGCGGCGGGATGCCGATCGTCAGCTCGCCGCGCCCGAGCGTGCCGAGATCGTTCAGCTCCGACTGCAGCTGCGCCTGCGCGGCGAGCACGTCCTGGCCGCGCTGGAACACGATCCGCCCCGCGTCGGTCAGCACCATCTGCCGACCATCCCGCAGCAGCAGCGGCGAACCGATCTCGTCCTCCAGCGCCTTCACCATCTTGCTGATGGTCGGCTGGGTCACGAACAGCCTGTCGGCGGCCGCCGTGAAGCTCTGCTGGCGAACCACCTCGACGAAGTACCGCAGTGCGCGCAATTCCATCGATCACTCCCCAGATTGGTGCAACGAACACAATCAGAATTCCGAATTGGAATGATAAGAATAGAGACAAGTCATTTTATTTATGGTTAGGGGAAACCCTATACTCCTCCCATCAACGCAATATCTGTATGGAGCCTGCCATGACCAAGCCGACCGCTACTGCCGCCGCCCGCCCCGCCGCTTCGGGCAGCATTGCGCACACGGGCCGGATCGTGCTGCAGGCCGCCGCGCTCGGCGTGCTGTGGATGGCGGTCGACTGGGCCGTGCGCAGGATCGGGCTGCCGATTCCGTCCGGCGTGATCGGCCTCGCGGTACTCCTCGTGCTGCTGTTCTCGGGCCGCGTCGCACCTGCGTGGGTGAAGGACGGCGCGAACTGGCTGCTGTCCGACATGCTGCTGTTCTTCGTGCCGGCCGCCGTCGCGGCCGTGCAATACGGCGGGTTGTTCCGCGAGGACGGCTGGCGCATCGCGCTGGTAATGCTCGCCGGCACCGCGTTCGTGATGGTCGCAGTGGCCGTCGCGGTCGACCTCGCCGCAAAGCTCGAGCGCCGGCTCGCCGCGCAGCGCGTGTTCGCCGAACGCCGCCGCGCGCGCCTCGCCACCGTGTCCGCCCACTGAGCCGGAGCCTGCCATGTTGCCGCTGCTGTCGAGCCTGTCCGCCGACCACGTGAATACCGCGATCTCGATCGGCTGCTTCGTTCTGACGGTCGCGCTGTATTTCGCGTCGAAGCGGCTCTACGCGTACAGGAAGACGCTGCTGTTCTCGCCGCTCGTGTTCGTGCCGGGCGTGCTGGTGCTGCTCGTGCTGCTGACCGGCATCCCGTATTCGGTCTACTTCCGCGACACGCGCTGGCTGATGTGGCTGCTCGGCCCGGCGACGATCGCGTTCGCGGTGCCGATCTACGACTATCGCGACCTGATCCGCCGCCACTGGCTGTCGCTGTCGGTCGGCGTCGCGGTCGGGATCGGCGCGGGCGTGTGCGGCTCGCTGCTGCTCGCGAAGCTGCTGCACCTGTCGCCTGAGCTGCAGCGCTCGCTGATGACGCGCTCGGTCTCGACCCCGTTCGCGCTCGCCGTCTCCGACAAGATCCATGCGCCGAAGGACCTCACCGCCCTGTTCGTGATCGCGACCGGCATCTGCGGGATGCTGCTCGGCGAGATCGTGCTCGCGCTGGTGCCGATGCGCACGCGGCTCGCGCGCGGTGCGCTGTTCGGCGCGGCCGCCCACGGCGTGGGCACCGCGAAGGCGCGCGAGATCGGCAGCGAGGAAGGCGTCGTGTCGAGCCTCACGATGATGATCGCGGGCGTCGCGATGGTGCTGATCGCGCCGCTGCTGTCGCTGTTGCCGATCTGACGTCGTTCGGGCGGGCGCCACGGCTCGCCCTCCCACCGTTCCTCGCTTTTCCCGCCTGACGGAGCGCCGGCCCGCCGCCGCGGCCGGTTTCCCCCGCCGTTCCTGCCCTGCATCGAGCCGCGCCGGCCGACAATCGGCTGAGATAGCCGCAAATCCCCCCTCTTTTCCGCCCATCAGGCTCGGCCCGGATGCCGAACAATGCATGCTACGAGACATCACGCACGCATCCACATGGCCTCCACGACCGCAAACCCGACCGCCGACAAGCCGGCTTCGTCCGGCAAGTTCAAGCGCATCGCGCTCATCGCCGTCATCGCGCTGGGCGCGGCGGCCGCCGCAGCCGGCGGCATGTACGTGTTCCTGAGCAAGGAAGGCGTCGGCCATGCGAGCGCGCCCGCCGAGCCGGCGCCGCTGGCCGCGCCGGTGTTCTTCCCGCTCGACCCGCTGACCGTGAACCTGCAGTCCGACGACGGCGCGCAGCACTACCTGCGTGTCGGCCTGTCGCTGAAGCTCACCGACCCGAAGGCGCAGGAGCAGCTGACTGCGCGGATGCCGGAGATCCGCAGCCGGATCCTGCTCGCGCTGTCGAACAAGCATCCCGAGGATCTGGCGACGCCGGACGGCAAACGTTCGCTCGCGAAGGAACTGCGGGAACTGATCGAACAGCCGACGCAGCCGGGCAACCAGCGCGCGAAGGTCGACGACGTGCTGTTCACCGAATTCGTCGTCCAGTAACGCGGCCGCGAAAGGAGCGCGTATGGGCCACCAGGAGTTCATGTCCCAGGAGGAGGTCGATGCCCTCCTCAAGGGCGTCACGGGCGAAACCGATTCGGTCGACGAGCAGCGCGACACGTCGGGCGTCCGCCCCTACAACATCGCGACGCAGGAGCGGATCGTCCGCGGCCGGATGCCCGGCCTCGAGATCATCAACGACCGCTTCGCGCGCCTGTTGCGGATCGGCATCTTCAACTTCATGCGGCGCACGGCGGAAATTTCCGTCAGCCAGGTGAAGGTGCAGAAGTACAGCGAGTTCACCCGCAACCTGCCGATCCCGACGAACCTGAACCTCGTGCACGTGAAGCCGCTGCGCGGCACGTCGCTGTTCGTGTTCGACCCGAACCTCGTGTTCTTCGTCGTCGACAACCTGTTCGGCGGCGACGGGCGCTTCCACACGCGCGTCGAGGGCCGCGATTTCACGGCCACCGAGCAGCGGATCATCGGCAAGCTGCTGAACCTCGTGTTCGAGCACTACACGACCGCGTGGAAGAGCGTGCGGCCGCTGCAGTTCGAATTCGTGCGCTCGGAGATGCACACGCAGTTCGCGAACGTCGCGACGCCGAACGAGATCGTGATCGTCACGCAGTTCTCGATCGAGTTCGGGCCGACGGGCGGCACGCTGCACATCTGCATGCCGTACTCGATGGTCGAGCCGATCCGCGACGTGCTCGCATCGCCGATCCAGGGCGAGGCGCTCGAAGTCGACCGCCGCTGGGTGCGCGTGCTGTCGCAGCAGGTGCAGGCCGCCGAGGTCGAGCTGACCGCGAATCTCGCCGAGATCTCGTCGACCTTCGAGAAGATCCTGAACCTGCGCGCGGGCGACGTGCTGCCGCTGGAGATCGAGGACACGATCACCGCGAAGGTCGACGGCGTGCCGGTGATGGAATGCGGCTACGGAATTTTCAATGGTCAATATGCGTTGCGCGTGCAGAAGATGATCAGCGCGGGCGACGCGATGAAGGAAGGTGGATATGAGTGAGCTGAACCAGACGCCCGAGGACGACGCGCAAGCGATGGCCGACGCGGCCCTCGCGGCCTCGGCCGCCGCCGCGCAGGCGGCACCGGCCGCAGCGGAGGAAGATCCGGGCATGGACGACTGGGCCGCCGCGCTCGCCGAGCAGAACCAGCAGCCGGTGCAGCCGGGCGCGACGGGCGCCGGCGTGTTCCAGCCGCTGTCGAAGGCCGCGGCCAGCTCGACGCACAACGACATCGAGATGATCCTCGACATCCCGGTCAAGATGACCGTGGAGCTCGGCCGCACGAAGATCGCGATCCGCAACCTGCTGCAGCTCGCGCAGGGTTCGGTCGTCGAGCTGGACGGCATGGCCGGCGAGCCGATGGACGTGCTCGTGAACGGCTGCCTGATCGCGCAGGGCGAGGTGGTGGTCGTCAACGACAAGTTCGGCATCCGCCTGACCGACATCATCACGCCGGCCGAACGCATCCGGAAGCTGAATCGATGAACGTGGCTAAGCCCGGCCGCCGTGCGCGCATCGCGAGGGCGGTGGCGGCTGTCGCGGCCATCGCGGCGTCGCTCGCGTGCGCACCGGCCGGTGCCGCCGACATGAACGCGGTGAACCACGCCGGGGCGATCGCATCGAGCGTGGCCGTCGGTTCGGCCGCGCCGTCGCTGGGCATCGGCGCGGTGCTGCAGACCCTCGTCGGGCTCGCGGTCGTGATCGGTCTCGTGTTCGCGTGCGCGTGGCTCGCGCGTCGCTTCGGCTTCCAGCACGTGCGCCGCGGCGGCCCGCTGAAGGTCGTGTCGAGCGTCGCGGTGGGCGCCAAGGAAAGCGCGACGATCGTCGAGATCGGCGACACCTGGCTCGTGCTCGGCGTCGCGCCGGGCAACGTGCGGCTGCTGCATGCGCTGCCGGCCGGTTCGGCGGCGGCCGGTGCGACGACCGCCCCGACCGGCGCACCTTCCGGCGCCGCACCGTCCGAAGGCGGCCTGCCCGGTACGTTCGGCTCGCGGTTTCGCGACGCGCTCGCGGGCGAAGCCGTGAAGCGCCTCGGTCGCGGCAAGGACCGCTGACATGGCGCCGCGCCCTCTTTCCGACTCCGCATTTCGATGAAACACGCACTCCTGCATCGCGCGGCGCGCTTCGCGCCCGTGCTGATCCTCTGCCTCGCCCCCGCGCTCGCCTGCGCGCAGGCGAACGGCCTGCCCGCGTTCAACGCGAGCCCGGGCCCGCACGGCGGCACCACCTATTCGCTGAGCGTGCAGACGATGCTGCTGCTCACGATGCTGTCGTTCCTGCCGGCGATGCTGCTGATGATGACGAGCTTCACGCGCATCATCATCGTGCTGTCGCTGCTGCGCCAGGCGCTCGGCACCGCGACGACGCCGCCGAACCAGGTGCTCGTCGGCCTCGCGATGTTCCTCACCTTCTTCGTGATGTCGCCGGTGCTCGACCGGGCCTACAACGACGGCTACAAGCCGTTTTCCGACGGCTCGATGCCGATGGAGCAGGCCGTGCAGCGCGGCGTCGCGCCGTTCAAGACCTTCATGCTGAAGCAGACCCGCGAGACCGATCTCGCGCTGTTCGCGAAGATCTCGAAGGCCGCGCCGATGCAGGGCCCGGAAGACGTGCCGCTGTCGCTGCTGGTGCCGGCGTTCGTCACGAGCGAGCTGAAGACCGGCTTCCAGATCGGCTTCACGGTCTTCATCCCGTTCCTGATCATCGACATGGTCGTCGCGAGCGTGCTGATGTCGATGGGGATGATGATGGTGTCGCCGTCCACCGTGTCGCTGCCGTTCAAGCTGATGCTGTTCGTGCTGGTCGACGGCTGGCAGCTGCTGATCGGCTCGCTCGCGCAGAGCTTCACGTAAGCCGCGGAGGAAACGCACGATGACGCCCGAACAGGTGATGACCCTCGCGCACCAGGCCATGATGGTCGGCCTGCTGCTCTCCGCCCCGCTGCTGCTGGTCGCGCTCGCGGTCGGCCTCGTCGTGAGCCTGTTCCAGGCCGCGACGCAGATCAACGAAGCGACGCTGTCGTTCATCCCGAAACTGCTCGCGGTGGCCGCGACGCTCGTGATCGCCGGCCCGTGGATGATGACGACGATGCTCGACTACCTGCGGCAGACGCTGTTGCACGTCGCGACGCTCGGCGTCGGCTGAGCCGCGCGCGCACGATCCGGCGGCGATGTTCTCGGTTACCTACGCGCAGCTCAACGGCTGGCTCACGGCGTTCCTGTGGCCGTTCGTGCGGATGCTCGCGCTCGTCGCGACCGCGCCCGTCGTGGGCCACGCATCGGTGCCCGCGCGCGTGAAGATCGGCCTGGCCGCGTTCATGGCGCTGGTCGTCGCGCCGACGCTCGGCGCGATGCCGGACGTCACCGTGTTTTCCGCGCAGGGCATCTGGATCCTCGTCACGCAGTTCCTGATCGGCGCCGCGATGGGCTTCACGATGCAGATCGTGTTCGCGGCCGTCGAGGCGGCCGGCGACTTCATCGGGTTGTCGATGGGGCTCGGCTTCGCCACCTTCTTCGATCCGCACACGAGCGGCGCGACGCCCGTGATGGGCCGCTTCCTGAACGCGGTCGCGATGCTCGCGTTCCTCGCGGTGGGCGGCCACCTGCAGGTGTTCGCCGCGCTCACCGCGTCGTTCCAGTCGCTGCCGGTGTCGGCCGACCTGCTGCACGCGCCCGGCTGGCGCACGCTCGCCGCGTTCGGCACGACGGTGTTCGGGATGGGGCTGCTGCTCTCGCTGCCGGTGGTCGCGGCGCTCCTGATCACGAACCTCGCGCTCGGCATCCTGAACCGCGCGGCGCCGCAGATCGGCGTGTTCCAGATCGGCTTTCCCGTCACGATGCTCGTCGGGCTGTTGCTCGTGCAGCTGATGGTGCCGAACCTCGTGCCGTTCGTGTCGCACCTGTTCGACATGGGGGTCGACGCGATGGGGCGGGTGCTGATCGGCTGGCGGTGATGCGCCGGTGATTCGTCACGAGATCGGGGCGCTGCCTCGGCCAATTCATCGCGATCTCGTATCGATTCAGCGCGCATTCGCCCGGCTAAATGGCGGCGATTCTGCCGATCGATCCGGAAAGGATTCGATCGTCGGATGACGATACTCGCCAGCGTGTTGCGAGCAGCATGGCCAAGCGTTGACCGCTGCCAACGGCGGAGCGCTGGTGCCGCGGTTGCAACAGTGCGGCCTTGTCAGACTGTCGATGTGTTTGCTGGTGGTTGTGTTTCGTTCCGGCCGGACGTCCTCGGTGCGCTCCTGTGCAGCAACGCGCACGCCGGTGCATTGCACGGCCTGCCGCTATTTCCGCTCGGCGCTCCGCCGCGTCGCACTGTTCGCAAGCCTGCCGGCACCTGTCCGAAATTGGACGAACGACGATATCGTGCCGCTCCCCGCCACTGAATAATCTCCGCTTTGCGGCGCGACATCGCCGCGGTTCTCGCGACCGTCAGGCAGCGGCGCGTACAGGCAGATGATTTCGACACGATCCTTCCGGCTGGTGGCCGTTCTCGGCTGGCTCGGCGCCGCATGGCCGGCGCACGCGGCCGACCTGCTCGACGCGGTGAACGCGGCGCGGCGGTTCGATGCGGGCATCGGCGCGGCACGCAACGCGCAGCTCGCCGGCCGCGAGAAACGCTGGCAAGGTCTTGCGGGGCTACTGCCGCGTGCGGAGCTCAACGGCAGCTACACGAAGCAGGACCAGCCCACCGCCGCGTACGCAGCGGCGGTCCGCCGTCACAGCGTGTCCGCAACCGTCACGCAGCCGCTGTTCGACGTGTCCCGCGTCGCAGATTTCAAGCGCGGCGGCACGCTCGCCGACCAAGCCGACATCGAGTACGAGAAAGCGTCGCAAACCCTGATCACCGATGTCGCCGGCGCCTATTTCGACGTCCTGTTCGGACGCGAAGTGCTGCAGGCCGCCGAAGCCGCGCAGCAGGCATTCCACAAGCAACTCGAGCAGGCGCAGGCCGCGCTGCGGATCGGCGACGGCACGCGGACCGACGTCGACGAGGCGCGCGCGAATCTCGACGAAGCGCTGGCGCGTACGGTGAGCGCGCAAACGGATCTGGCGATCGCGAACGGCACGCTGCAGCGGATCACCGGGTTGACGGCGACCGAGCTGGCGCCGATCTCGTGGCAATGCGCGCCGCGGGCCGCGCCGGTCGATCTCGCGACCGCGATGGACGACGCGGCCCGCGACAACGTCGACGTGCGGATCGCCGGCAAGCTGCTCGACCAGTCGCAGGCCGACATCGTCGCCGCGACGGGCGCGCACCTGCCGGTCGTGAACCTGCAGGCGAGCTACGGCACGAACTGGAGCCGCGGCGCCAACGAGAACGGGCTCGACGCCGTGTTTGGCACGACGTCGAAAACCCGCTCGTCGATGATCGGCGTGACGGTCACGATCCCGCTGTTCGCCGGCGGCGGCCCGCTGTCGGCGAGCCGCGAAGCGTACCGCCGGCGCGACCAGGCGCGCGATGCGCTCGAGGATGCGCGCCGCAAGGCTCGCGAACACGCCCGTGCCGCGTATCTCGGCATCACCAACGGCATCGCGCTGATCCGCGCGCAGGAGCGCGCGCTCGCGTCGGCCGACAGCAAGGTGAAGTCGACCCGCCTCGGGCGCGAAGTCGGGCTGCGCACACAGATCGACGAACTGAATGCGCAGCAGCGCTATTTCGAAGCGATCCGCGATCTCGCCGACGCCCGCTATCGCTACCTGCGTGCGCGGCTGCAACTGTCCGCCGCGCTCGGCACGCTCGGCGACGACGACGTGGCCGCAATCGGCTGCCGCGCTGACGGCCCGGCGCCGGCCGGGAGAGTCCGCTCATGACCGATTCCCTGTTCCGCCAGGAAGCGCTCGACGCGACCCGGCACAAGCTGATGGGTACCGTCAGCCTGTATTCGCCGCCCTGGCGCTGGCTGACGATCGGCGTCGCGACCGCGCTGACGCTGGTGGTCGTTGCGTTCTTCGTGTTCGGCAGCTACACGAAGCGTGAGCGCGTGGCCGGCCAGCTGTTACCGGCGCAAGGGCTGCTGTCGGTGGCGCCGCCGCTGACCGGCACGGTGACCGGCCTGCGCGTGCGCGAAGGCCAGACGGTCGCGGCCGGGGCGGAATTGCTGGCGATCTCGGCCGAAGTGGCGACCGAGCTCGGCGGCACGCGCGAGACGGTGGCACGGCAACTGAAGTTCCAGCGTTCGCGCCTGGAGACCGATCTGACCAGCCAATCGCAACTGAGCAGAGAAGCGCAGCGCGGCCTGCGCACGCGCGAGGCGGCGCTGGACGACCAGCTCACGCAGATCGCGCGGCAGCACGCGCAGCGGCTGCGCCAGGCCGAGCTCGCGCAACGCCAGCTCGACAAGCTGCAGTCGATGCGCGCGCAGGGTTATGCGTCGAACAGCCAGGTCGAGCAGCAGGAAGGCGTGCTGCTCGACGCGCAGGCGCGGCTGCAGGAACTCGCCCGCCAGCGGCTCGAGGTCGGCCAGCAACTCGACCAGACCCGCCAGCAGCTGCGCGAGCTGCCGCTCACCACCCGCAACCAGCAGAACGACATCGAGCGCAAGCTCGCGGACGTCGAGCAGTCGATCGCTGAGAACGAAGCGCGTCGCACGGTCATCCTGCGCGCACCGCAGGCGAGCGTCGTGGCCGCGCTGCTCGCGAAGCCCGGGCAGATCGTCAACGCGGGCCAGTCGGCCGTGTCGCTGTTGCCGCAAGGCGCGCCGCTCGAAGCGCAACTGATGGTGCCGAGCCGCGCGATCGGCTTCGTGCGCACCGGCGCGCGCGTCGTGCTGCGCTACGAGGCGTACCCGTTCCAGAAATTCGGCCAGCAGTTCGGGCACGTGACCGAGGTGTCGCGTACCGCGCTGTCGCCGCAGGAAGTCGCGAACCTGACCGGGCGCGCCAACGTGCCGGAGCAGCTCTACCGCGTCGTTGTCGCGCTCGATCGCCAGGACATCGTCGCGTACGGCAAGCACGAGGCGCTGCGGCCCGGGATGGCGCTCGAGGCCGACGTGCTGATCGACCGGCGCCGGCTGGTCGAGTGGGTGCTCGAGCCGCTGTATGCACTCGGCCGCCGCGTGTCGGCCTGATGCGCGCCTTCAACGCATTCGTCACGGAGCCCGTTCAACCATGAAATGGATCGAAGCGCTGCAATTCGGCTGGCGCCGCCGCCTGCCGGTGATCCTGCAGACGCAGGCGGCCGAATGCGGGCTCGCGTGCGTCGGGATGGTCGCGAGCCACTATGGCCACGACCTCGACCTCGTCAGCCTGCGCCGGCGCTTCAGCCCGTCGCTGAAGGGGGCCACCCTCAACGACGTGATGCTGATCGCGTACCGGCTCGGCCTCGCGTCGCGTGCGCTGCGGCTCGAACTCGACGAACTGGGCAAGCTGCGCCGCCCGTGCATCCTGCACTGGGACATGAACCACTTCGTCGTACTGAAGTCGGTGTCGCGCGGCCGGATCACGATCCACGATCCGGCGCGCGGGCGTCGCGACGTGCCGCTCGCCGAAGTGTCCGAGCACTTCACCGGCGTCGCGCTGGAGCTGATGCCGTCGCCGTCGTTCGAGCGCACGCAGGCACGCGAGGCGATCTCGATGACGAAGCTCGTCGGCGGCGTCACGGGCCTCCGAACGACGTTCGCGCAGGTGCTGCTGCTGTCGGCGGCGCTGGAAGTGTTCGGTATCGCCACGCCGTTCTACATGCAGTGGGTGATGGACCAGGTGCTGGTGTCGGCCGATGCGGACCTGCTGACGCTGCTCGGCATCGGCTTCCTGCTCGTCGTGCTGTTCCAGAACGCGGTGTCGGCCCTGCGCTCGTGGGTGGTGACGTGGTTCTCGAGCCTGCTCGGCGTGCAGTGGACCGCCAACGTCTGCGCGCACCTGCTCAGGCTGCCGATGGCGTATTTCGAGCAGCGCCACATCGGCGACGTGGTGTCGCGATTCGGCGCGATCAATACGATCCAGGCCACGCTGACCACGCAGTTCATCGGCGCGCTGCTCGACGGCGTGATGGCGGTCGCGACGCTCGCGATGCTGTTCGTCTACAGCCCTTCGCTCACGTGGCTCGTACTCGGCCTGTTCGCCGCGTACGGCGCGATCCGCTGGATCGCGTACCGGCCGTTCCGGCAGGCGAACGAGGAACAGATCGTCTACGCGGCGCGCGCGCAGTCGAACCTGCTCGAATCGATCCGCGGCGTGCAGGCGATCAAGCTCGCGAACAAGCAGGAAGCGCGTGTCGCCACCTATGCGAACGCAGTCGTCGAAACCACCAACAAGCACGTCGCGATCGAGCGGCTGTCGATCGGCTTCTCGACGCTGCAGGGCGTGATTTCGGGTGCGGGGCGCGTGGTGCTCGTGTGGCTGGCGGCGAAGCAGGTTCTCGACGGGCAGTTCTCGGCCGGGATGCTGGTCGCGTTCGTCAGCTTTGCCGACCAGTTCATGGCGCGCGGCGCCGGGCTGATCGGCACGCTGATCGATTTCCGGATGCTGCGCCTGCATGGCGAGCGTCTCGCCGACATCGTGCTGACCGACGTCGAAGCCGACATGGAGGCGAAGGTCGCGCGGCCGCCGCGGGCGGGCCATGCAACGCCACCCGCGATCGACGTGCGCGAGGTGCGCTTCCGCTACGCGGAAACCGAGCCGTGGGTGCTCGACGGCTGCTCGTTCTCGATCGCGCCCGGCGAATCGGTCGCGCTGGTTGGCCCGTCGGGCCAGGGCAAGACGACGATGGCGAAGCTGCTGCTCGGCCTGCTCGCGCCGGAGCACGGCAGCGTGCAGGTCGACGGCATCGACATCCGCAAGCTCGGCCTGCATCCGTATCGCGACAGGATCGGCTGCGTGATGCAGGACGACATCCTGTTCGCGGGCTCGATCGCCGACAACATCGGCTTCTTCGACCCGCAGCCCGACGACGCGCGCGTCGAGCATGCCGCGCGACTCGCGCAGATCCACGACGACATCGTCGCGATGCCGATGGGCTATCGGAGCCTCGTCGGCGACATGGGGTCGTCGCTGTCGGGCGGGCAATGCCAGCGCGTGCTGCTCGCCCGCGCGTTCTACCGCCAGCCGGCGATCCTGGTGCTCGACGAAGCGACGAGCCATCTCGATCTCGCGCGCGAACGCCTGATCAACGATGCGGTGCGGGCGATGAACGTCACGCGGATCATCATCGCGCACCGTCCGGAAACGATCCGCAGCGCGGATCGCGTGATCGAGATCGCGGGCGGCGCAGCCCATGAGCTACCCGTCGGCGCGCGCGTCGCGCCCGAGCCGGCGTAGCGCCGCGGCGTCGCGAAGCATTCGGCCGCCCGACGGGCGGCGAAACGGCCGATGCCGATCCGGCCTTGCGCGATCGGCACCCTGCAGTAACAAGGAGAAACGCAAATGCGTGAGTTGACCACGATGGAATGCCATGAAGTGAGCGGCGGCGGCTTTTTCGGCACCGTCGGTGCAGCGCTGCTCGGCGCCACGGCCGGCCTGGTCGCCGGCGGCTTCAAGGGCGCGGCGACGGGCGGCAGCCAGGGCGGGATCCTGGGCTTCGGCATCCTCAGCGCGGGTGTCGGCCTGATCGCGGGCGCAGCGCTCGGCGTGATCGGCGGCAACGCATACGGCCTCGTCAATGGCGTGGCGCAGACGCTCAGGATCTTCAATCGCGTGATGGAAGGCCTGTTCGACCCGAACCTGCCGGCACAGAAGTGAGGCGCGGCGGGCCCGTTTATCCATTCCAGTTTTTTCCAGAGGGCAAACATCATGCGTGAAATGCACCATGCGGAATGTGCGGCCGTATCCGGCGGTCTGTCGTCCAGCGATCTTGTCGGCTGGCTCAACAACCTGTTCGCGCCACGCGAGCCGCGCGAGCCGTGGGTCAATCCGTTCCCGTCGGACAACAGCGGGACGGAGGCAGTCGGGACGCTCGGCAAGATTGCCGTCGCGGTGGGCGTGACGGCGATCGCCGTCTCGCTGGCGGTACTGCGGCGCGCAGCGCGATAGCCAGCGCGCTGCCCGAACGGGCGCCACGTTGTCTCGATATTCAGGAATGCTGATTCAATGGAAAACGCGGCATTTCTGGATCGTTTGCGATTGTGGCGCCCTTTACTGGAAAGCTAAATTTATCCGCCCGGATCGTGGAACGGCCGGCGGAGTTTTTTCGAGCAAATCACAGAGGAAGCAGAACATGATCAAGCAACTTACCCTGGCGTCGGCGATCACTGCCGCGATGGCGCTCGCGCCGCTCACCGCGCATGCGTACGACGGCACCGTGACCATCACGGGCACGCTGAGCGGCGCGACCTGCGACGTCAAGATCAACAACGGCAGCAACAACGCCACGGTCGGGCTGCCGGGCGTGAGCGCGAGCACGCTGTCGTCGAAGGGCGCAACCACCGGCGCGACCAATTTCACGATCGCGCTCAGCAATTGCACGAACGCGACCGGCAAGTCGGTGCGCACCTTCTTCGAAGCCGGCCCGAACGTGAACACTGCGGACGGCACGTTGACCAACCGGGCGGTCAGCAACGCGGCCACCAACGTTTCCGTGCAGTTGCTCGACATCGATGGCAATGCGCTGAAGGCGGGTGACGCCAGCCAGCGCAACCCGAGCAAGACCTCGGTGCCGATCGTCAACAACGGCGCCACGATGGTCTACGGCGCGCAGTACTACGCGCAGGGCGCGGCGACTGCCGGTGACGTGAACACGTCGGTCACCTACTCGATCGACTACCTCTGATCCCCAGGCTGCCGCGACGGGCAGCACGCGTGGCGTGCGCGCCCGTCGCGGCGATATCGGCCGGCGGCACCGCGGGTGTCGCCGGCATGACCGTGCCGCACGGGTGCGCCGGCCGCCGGCGTTCCCTGCCCATCGCGCTACATATGATGATTCCGATTCTCCCGTCCCTTTTGCGCCCGTTCTCGCTGTGCATCTGCGCCGCGCTCGTGTGCTTCGCGCAGCAGGCCGCGGCGAGCGTCATCGTGTCCGGCACCCGCGTGATCTACCCGGGAGGCGACCGTGAAGTGACCGTCAAGCTCGACAACAACGGCGCGCAACCCGCGCTCGTGCAGACGTGGCTCGACGACGGCGACCCACGCGCACGACCCGGCACCACGAAGGTGCCGTTCGTGCTGATGCCGCCCGTGTTCCGGATCGACCCCGGCCGAGGGCAGACCGTGCGGATCGTCTACACCGGCGACGCGCTGCCGCAGGACCGCGAATCGGTGTTCTGGCTGAACGTACTGGACGTGCCGCCCGGCGTCGACGAAACGCAGTCGACCACCGTTCTGCAACTCGCGTTCCGTTCGCGGATCAAGCTGTTCTTCCGGCCGGTCGGACTGAATGCGAACGGCGCCATTGCCGCCGCGAGGCAACTGAAGTGGTCGCTCGCGCCCGCGCCGGACGGCAAGGGCCACGCACTGCGCGCGACGAATCCGACGCCTTATAACGTCGTCGTGCTGTCGGCGCGCGTCGTGCACGGCGGCCGCACCTTCTCGCTCAGCGACGGGGCAATGATCGCGCCGCAGGCATCGCATGTTTTTCCGCTCGATGCGGCACTGCCGGCGTTGCCGCCCGGCACGACGTTCGACTACGCAACCATCAACGACTTCGGCACCGGCGTCGAGTGGCGGGCGGTGCTCGACGACACCCGCTAGCTGCGCCGTCCGCACCGCGAAGCCGACACCTTCAGCGCCGGGGCGCCGCCCCGTGCGCGACACGTTCAATTCGAGTATCTGGAGCGAATTTCATGGAACGCGCTGACCGTGCAACGAGGTGGTGCGCCCGCCTGGCCGTGCCCGTCCCGCGCCGATCGTACGCAATGGCGTTGCTCGCGTGTTCGGCGCTGCCGCTCGGCGCCGCCGCAAGCGAGCACGAACCCGAACCCGCCGACGACCGGCCGCCGAGGATCGGCGAGGCCGGGACGGGTGCCGGCGCCGTGCGCTTCAACCCCGATCTCGTCGCATCGCCGCCCGGCGGGCTCGACCTGTCGCGCTACGAACGGGGCAATCCGGTCTGGCCCGGCCAGTATCGTTCGGATATCTACCTGAACGGCGTCATGCTCGGCCGCGACGACGTGACGGTGCGCGAGGTGCGCCCGGACGTCGCGCAGGTATGCATCGGCCGCCCGCTGCTGGACAAGTTCAATGCGGACCCGCGACGGTTCGCACCCGACGCGCTCGTGCTGCTCGATGCGGCCGACGCGTGCCAGCCGCTCGAAGCGCTGCTGCCCGGCGCAACCGCGTCGTTCGATGCAGGCGCGGCGCGCCTCGACGTGCAGATCCCGCAGGCGCTGCTGCGGCGCTCGGCGCGCGGCTACGTCGATCCGTCACGGTGGGACGACGGCGTGACGGCCGGCTGGGTCGGCTACAACACGAACCTGTACCGCAACGTCACGCACGGCCAGGGCGCGACCACCGCGTACGTCGGCCTGAATGCGGGCATCAACATCGGTGGCTGGTATTTTCGCCACGACGGCGCGTTGAACTGGCAGCAGCACGGCGGCCGCCACTACAGCGTGGCGAATACCTACGTACAGCGCGACCTGTCGGCACTGACGGCGCGCGTGCGGATCGGCGACGCGAACACGTCCGGGGAGCTGTTCGATACGTTCGCGTTCCGTGGCGTGCAGCTCGCGACCGACGACCGGATGTGGCCCGATTCGCAGCGCGGCTACGCGCCGGTCGTGCGCGGGATCGCCAACACCAGCGCGCGCGTGAGGATCCGCCAGAACGGCGCGGTGATCTACGACACGGCGGTGCCACCGGGCCCGTTCGTGATCGACGACCTGTTCCCGACCGGTTATGGCGGCAACCTCGTCGTCACCGTCACCGAGGCGGATGGCAGCGAGCGCACCTTCAGCGTGCCGTACGCGGCGGTCGCGCAGTCGCTGCGGCCGGGGCGCAGCCGGTTCGGCTTCGTCGCGGGCACCGTGCGCAACGTCGACCTGTCGTACACGCCGCGCGTGGTGCAGGCGACCTACAGCCGCGGCGTGAACAACCTGCTGACGCTGTACGGCGGCGTGCTCGCGAACGAGCACTACCGGAACGTGCTCGCCGGAGGTGCGTTCAACACGCCGCTGGGCGCGTTGGCGCTCGACGTGTCCGGCGCGTTCACGTCGGCATACGGGCAGCGGACGCGCGGGTCGAGCGTGCGCGTCACGTACAGCAAGACGATCGACGCGACGAACAGCAACCTGTCGGTGGCCGCCTATCGCTTCTCGTCGTCGGGGTATCTCGACTTCGGCAATGCGCTCGCGTTCGTCGACAACGCGAAACGCAACCTGACCGGCGCAGCCGCGCGACCCGCGTGGCGCGCGCGCAACCGCGTGTCGGTCACCGCCGCGCAGCCGTTCGGCGAGCGCTGGGGCCAGCTGTATGTGAGCGGCTACACGCAGAACTACTGGACACGCAGCGGCACCGACACGCAATTCCAGATCAGCTACAGCAACCGCTACCGCCAGTTCGACTACACGATATCCGTGAACCGCTCGCTCGCGTCCGGCGGCAACGCCGATACGCAGGCGATGCTGAGCGTGTCGGTCCCGCTCGGCGCGAGCGCGCGATCGCCGCGACTGAGCGTCTATGCCGCGCGCGACAGCCTGAACGGCTTCACGTCGACGGCCACCGCGACCGGTTCCGTCGGCGCGGCGTACGAGGGCAATTACTCGGTTTCCGCGGCACGCAATGCCGACGCGACCTACGCGGGCACGGTCTCGGGTCAGTACCGGACGCCGGTCGCCGCACTGCAGGGGATGCTCGGCAAGGGCAACGACTACGGCTCGGCGTCGCTGGGCGTCAGCGGCACGGTCGTCGCCCATCCGGGCGGCGTGACGGCGGTCCCGTATACGGCCGACACAATGGCCGTCGTCGCCGCGCCGGCCGCCGGCGGCGCAACCGTGGCCGGCTACAGCGGCATCCGTCTCGACCGGCGCGGCTACGCGGTCGTCCCGTACCTGAGCCCGTATCGCGTGAACCAGGTCGAGATCGATCCGCGCGGCCTGCCGGCCGACGTCGAGCTGCAGACGACGAGCCAGCAGGTCGCGCCGCGCCAGGGGGCGATCGTGATGCTGCGTTATCCGACGGTGACGGGCCGCCCGCTTCTGATCCATGCGGCGGCGCCGGCGGGCACGGAACTGCCGTTCGGCGCGCCGGTGTTCGACGGACGCGGCAACAACGTCGGAATCGTGTCGCAGGGCGGCCAGGTCTACGCCCGGCTATCGGAGCCGAACGACACGCTGACCGTGAAATGGGGGCACGCCGACGCGTGGCGGTGCACGATCCGGGTCGCGCTGCCGCCGCTGGAGCAACGGGCGGCGCCGATCGGCATCGAGCGCATCGAGGCGCCCTGCAAACTCGACAACCCATCCGCTGACGCGCCCGAGGTCCGGCGCGCCCCGGCAGGAGAATCGTGATGGAACACCGCAGAATGAATCGAAGCCTGCACCCGCACCCGTGCGCTCGCGACGGGAATCGCGGCGCCGGCCTTCGAATGGCGCTCACCGCGCTGGTGCTGGGCGCGGCCGGCGTCGGCCATGCGCACGCGTCCACGGCCACCTGCATCAACACGTCGTCGTCGAAGCTCGGCGAGCTGCCGTCCGGCTTCAAGATCGCGGCGGACGCCCCGATCGGCACCGTGCTGTGGAGCAAGGACGGCATCGAGATCGCCGCGAGTTGCTGGATGAAGGTACCCGGAAGCAGGGCCGTCGAGGCCACGCTGTATCGATGGGCGGACGACCCGGACCTGACGGCCAACGGGCTCACGCTTTACGTGACCTATGACGGCAACCGCGGGCACGGCACGTCGTCGCTGCCGATGGGCACGACGATCAAGTCGATCGGGAAGACTGCCGTTACCGCGAAAGTGGACGTCGAGCTGGTCAAGAGCGGCGCGACACCGTCGGTCGCGAAGCCGTTTCCGGTGCTGTCGGTCCTGACGGCGCTGATCGGCGGTCCGGACAATTCGACCGCCGACGCAACCCGCTACCTGATGTACGGCTTCGACAACATCTCGTTCCAGCCGACGACCTGCACGACGACCACCCCGTCGGTGTCGGTCGACCTCGGGGCCCATGCGTTGAACGCGTCGTCCGGCATCGGCTCGGGCGCCGGCTCGACGTCGAAATCGAAGGGCTTCGCGATCGGCCTGCGCTGCGATACCGGCGTGGCGGGCGCGTTCGAAGTCAACCTGACGCTGGACGGCAAGGCAGTCGATGCATCGAAAGGCGTGCTGGCGCTGTCGTCGTCGAGCGACGCCTCCGGTGTCGGCATCCAGTTGCTCAAGGGCGACGACACGCCCGTCGAGCTCGGCACGCCTTGGAAGGTCAGCGACTCGCCGTCGGCGTCCGCGACCTTCTCGGTGCCGCTGTCGGCCCGCTACTACCAGACCGGTGCAACGGCGAAGCCGGGCATCGCGAACAGCTCGGCTACCTTCACGGTCACGTACAAATGACCGCGCCGTCAGATCAGCCCGTTTTCGTACGCGTAACGAATCAGGTGGGTGTTCGAATCGGCCTGCAGCTTGCGCATCGCCGTGTATTTCTGCGTCGACACGGTGCTGACCGAGCGGCCGAGCTGCTTCGCGATGTCCTGCAGCGTATGCCCGGATGCGAATAACCGTACGACTTCGAGCTCCCGCGCCGTGAGCGCCGGGTGCCCGCCGAGCGTGCCCGCCTCGCCGCGCTCGACGGCCGCCCGCGCCGTCGGCGACAGGTAACACGCGCGGGCCGTACCGACCCGCCGGCACGCGCCGACGATCTCGGCGAGCGGGTCGTCCTTGCTGACGATCGCGGCGACCCCGAGCTTCAGCGCGGCCGCAAGCACGCTCGGATTCGAATGCGCGGTGAACATCACGCAGCGCGTGCGGGGCGCGATATCGCGCAGCTTGCGCAGCAGCGGGAGGCCGTCGAGCGGCCGCTCGCCGCGGCTCATCGAATAGTCGACGACGGCAATATCGACAGGAGATTGCGTCAGCGCGGCAATCAGTTCCGTGCCGCTGCGGCAGGTATGCACGACGCGAAAAGGCGGATGCCGTTGCAACAGTCGATCAAGCGACTCCAGGACTACCGGATGGTCGTCGGCCACGGCGACGGTTATTGTTTTCATATCTCGCATTGCGTTTTTCAAAAAACATGACGACGCCTGTCGATACGGCCTGACTGCATCAAACGGCACTCACGGAAGGCGCTCACGGAACCCACGCGTGCGCCACGCCAGACTTTAATGCTCGTGATTATTTAATGAAAGGGCATTTATTATCGATTGATTATTCCGAAATTAAGGATCTTATGCACATATCGCAACGGAATACCACCTGAACAGGCCAATAACGATCCTGTCCACTCATGTTTATCGCGTTTATCGAACTCGTCCTAATTCAAATTGGATAAATCGATTGCCGGTCCGCAACTGCACGGGTTCGCCGTGGAGCGCACACGGCCGCGCGAGACGCGAGGCGGTCGCGTGCCGCGCCCCCCGTTCCGGCCCCCCGTTGCTGGAAAACCCCTAAAGGAATCGCCGGCCCGCGAAAGGTAGCGGAAGGTTTCGCCTCCCTATACTCGTCGTGACGATGCAGCAAGCATCGCGCCAGACGAATACAACGAACGGAGACGACCCGATGCGACCCATCCTGCGCACCCTCGCCGTGGCAGCCAGCCTGAGCTGCGCGCTCGCCGCTCACCCCGCCTTCGCCGACGACGGCGGCAAGATCACGATCATGGTCGGCGGGATCGCGAAGCTCATCTACCTGCCCGCGCGGCTCACGCAGGAGCTCGGCTACTTCAAGGCCGAAGGCCTCGATGTCGAGCTGCTGTCGCAGCCGGCCGGCGTCGACGCCGAGAACGAGTTGCTCGCGGGCGCCGTGCAGGGCGTCGTCGGCTTCTACGACCACACGATCGACCTGCAGAGCAAGGGCAAGGACGTGAAGGCGATCGCCGTGTTCGGCCAGGTGCCGGGCGAAGTCGAGATGGTGTCGACCAAGGCCGCGCCGACGTTCAAGTCGATGGCCGACGCGAAGGGCAAGACGCTCGGCGTGACGGGCCTCGGCTCGTCAACGAGCTTCCTCACCCAATACCTCGCGCTCGCGCACGGCGTGCCGTCGACGCAGTACACGATGCTGCCGGTCGGCGCCGACGCGAGCTTCATCGCCGCGATCAAGCAGGGGCGTATCGATGCCGGGATGACGACCGAACCGACGGTGTCCGCGCTCGAGAAGATGGGCGATGCGAAGGTGCTGGTCGACCTGCGCACGCTGGAAGGCACGCGCGCGGCGCTCGGCGGCACCTACCCGGCCGCGAGCCTGTACGTGCAGTCGGCGTGGGCCGATTCGCACAAGGCTGAAGCGACCAAGCTCGCGCACGCGTTCGCGAAGACGATGCAGTTCATCCACACGCACAGCGCCGACGAAATCGCCGCGAAGATGCCGGCCGACTACCAGAAGGACAAGGCGCTGTACGTGAGCGCGCTGAAGGCGTCGCTGCCGATGTTCACCGCCGACGCGAAGATGCCGGCCGACGGCCCGGCGACCGTGCTGAAGGTGCTGTCGGCGTTCAACCCGTCGGTGAAGGGCAAGCACATCGACCTGGCGCGTACCTACACGAACGATTTCGTGAACGCGAAATAAGCAGCGGCGCCGGCGGCGGCGATCCCGCCGCCGTGCGTTCCCCGTTCCGGCCCGTTTGACCGGCCCGGCGTTGCGTCACGATGCGACGCCCTCCTCACCCGCAGGACGAATGCGATGAACCAGGCAGTCCCCCCGAGCACACCGGCGATCGAGTTTCGCAACGTGTCGTGCCGCTTCATTTCGCCGGAAGGCAAGGCCACCGTCGCGCTGCGCGACTTCAGCATGAGCGTCGCGCGCGGCGAGTTCATCGCGATCGTCGGGCCGACCGGCTGCGGCAAGTCGACGACGCTGAACCTGATCACCGGGCTGCTCAAGCCCGCGTCGGGCGAAGTGCGCGTGATGGGCCGCCCGGTCGACGGGATCGACCCGCGCATCGGCTTCGTGTTCCAGGCCGACGCGGTGTTCCCGTGGCGCAACGTGATCGACAACGTCGCGGCGGGCCCGCTGTTTCGCGGCCGCTCGAAGGACGTCGCGTATGCGCAGGCCGAGGAATGGATCCGCAAGGTCGGCCTCGACAAGTTCACGAAGCACTACCCGCACCAGCTCTCCGGCGGGATGAGGAAGCGCGTCGCGCTCGCGCAGACCTTCATCAACCAGCCGGAAATCCTGCTGATGGACGAGCCGTTCTCCGCGCTCGACATGCAGACGCGCACGCTGATGCAGGACGAGCTGCTGCAGCTCTGGTCCGCGAACAAGGGCTCGGTCGTGTTCGTCACGCACGATCTCGAGGAGGCGATCGCGCTCGCCGACCGCGTGTTCGTGCTGACCGCTCGCCCCGCGACGCTCAAGCGCGTGTACGAGATCGACCTGCCGCGCCCGCGCGTCACGTCGGAGATCCGCTACGACACGCGCTTCATCGAAATTTCCAAGGACATCTGGCACGACCTGCGCGAAGAAGTGCAGATCGGCTGACGCATACGCCGCACGGCAAGGACAGCAAGGACAGGAGCATGACCGACATGACGCTTCCCCCCACCGCCATTCCGGCGAAGTCGCTCGACGACGAGTCGCGCGCCGCGCAAACCCGGCTGCGCCGCCGCCGGCAACTGATCATCGGCCTGCGGATCGCCGTGCTCGTCATCGTGCTGGGCGGCTGGGAACTCGCCGCGCGGCTGAAGTGGATCGATCCGTTCTTCTTCTCGCAGCCGACGCTGATCTTCGCGCAGATCCAGGACTGGTTCGTCAACGGCACGTCGCAAGGGCCACTGCTCACGCAGGTGTGGGTGACGCTCGAGGAAACCACGATCGGCTTCCTGATCGGCTCGGTGGCCGGCGTGATCTGCGGGATCGTGCTCGGCCGCAACAAGCTGATGGCCGACGTGTTCGGCCTGTACATCCAGATCGCGAACTCGATCCCGCGCGTCGTGCTCGGCTCGATCTTCGTGATCGCGCTCGGCCTCGGGATGGCGTCGAAGATCGCGCTGGCCGTCGTGATGGTGTTCTTCGTCGTGTTCGGCAACGCGTTCCAGGGCGTGCGCGAAGCCGACCGCTACCTGATCGCGAACGCGCAGATCCTCGGCGCGTCGCGCCGGCAGATCACGACGTCGGTCGTGATCCCGTCCGCGCTCTCGTGGATTCTCGCGAGCCTGCACGTGAGCTTCGGTTTCGCGCTGGTCGGCGCGGTCGTCGGCGAATTCCTGGGTTCCAAGCAGGGCATCGGTTTGCTAATCTCCACCGCCCAGGGCGCGTTCAACGCGAGCGGCGTGTTCGCGGCGATGATCGTGCTGGCCGTGGTCGCGCTGGCCGCCGATTACCTGCTGACCTGGCTCGAGAAGCGGCTGCTGAAGTGGCGGCCCGCGGCGTTCTGAACGCCGCCGGCGTACGCCTGACATGACATTTCCGACCGCGCCGGCGCTCCCGGCGCGGTTCGGCATTCCGGAGAAGGAGCGCAACAGGATGGCGCACAGCCTGCGCGGGCGATTGCTGTGGTGGCTGCTGCTGCCGCTCGCGGTGTTCGTGCTGATCGCGGGCGCGATGTCGTACGACACCGCGCGGACCACGGCCGCGCTCGTGCAGGACAGCGCGCTCGTCGCGTCCGCACGCACGATCGGCGAGGACGTCGAATGGCGCAACGGGCTGCCGGTCGCCGACGTGCCGCCGGCCGCGCTGGAGATCTTCGAGTCGCCGTCGGGCGATTCGGTGTTCTACAAGGTGATCGACGGGCACGACCGCCTGCTCGCCGGCACGCCGGCGCTCGACGTGCCCGCGCGGCACGGCGTCGAGCCGACGCTGTACGACACGTCGCTCGACGGCGTGCCGCTGCGCGCGGTGGCCTACGATCGGCAGCTGTACGACGAAGGGCAGGTCGAGACGGTCACGGTGGTCGTCGCGAAGACGACGCGCTCGCATCGCGCGATGGTCGCCACGATCTGGCGGCCGCAGCTCGTGCGCCTGTCGCTGATGCTGATGCTCGCGATGGGGCTCGTGTACCTCGGCCTCACCTTCGAGATGCGCCCGCTGATGAAGCTGAAGGACGATGTGGCCGACCGCGGGCCGATGGAGCTGGAGCCGATCCGCCCCGAGCGGCTGCAGAACGAGCTGCGGCCGATCGTCGATGCGATCAACCAGTGCATCGCGCGGCTGAACATGCACACGGCCACGCAGCGCCGCTTCATCGCGGATGCCGCGCACCAGTTGCGCACGCCGATCGCGGTGCTCGACACGCAGATCCAGTACGCGCAGCGGCGCGGGCACGACGATCCGGAGCTCGCGGCGGTGCTCGACAGCATGCAGCGCAGCAGCCGCAAGATGGCCGACGTGACCGACAAGCTGCTGCTGCTCGCGCACGCGGAGGCCACGCCGTCGACGCTGCTGACCCAGCGCGTCGATCTCGCGGCCGTGGTATCGAGCGTGCTCGAGGAAACGATCGTGCTCGCGCAGCGGCGCGATATCGATCTCGGCGCCGATCTCGGCGAGCGGCTCGACGTCGCCGGCAGCGACAGCCTGCTGACCGCGCTGGTGATGAACCTCGTCGACAACGCGGTGCGCTACACGCAGCCCGGCGGCTGCGTGACGGTGGCCGCACGCCGCGACGGCGACGCGATCGTGCTCGACGTGATCGACAACGGCCCCGGCATCCCGGCCGAAGCGCGCCCGCACGTGTTCAAGCGGTTCTACCGCGTGTCGGCCGACACCGAAGGCTCGGGCCTCGGACTCGCGATCGTCCGTGAAATCGCGCAGGCGCACGGCGGCAGCGCGTCGCTCGCGCCGGGGGCCGGCAATCGCGGTATCGTCGTGACCGTACGGCTGCCCGCCTACGATTGAAGAGAAAGCCGTCATGAAACTCCTGCTGGTCGAAGACAACGCCGAACTCGCGCACTGGATCGTGAACCTGCTGCGCGGCGAGGACTTCGCGGTCGATTCCGTCGGCGACGGCGAACGCGCCGACACGGTGCTGAAGACCGAACGCTACGACGCGGTGCTGCTCGACATGCGCCTGCCCGGCATCAGCGGCAAGGAAGTGCTCGCGCGGCTGCGGCGCCGCAACGACAACGTGCCGGTGCTGATGCTGACCGCGCACGGCTCGGTCGACGACAAGGTCGACTGCTTCGGCGCGGGCGCCGACGACTACGTCGTGAAGCCGTTCGAATCGCGCGAGCTGGTCGCACGGATTCGCGCGCTGATCCGCCGGCAGGCCGGCGTCGGCACGACGCAGCTCGTGTGCGGCGATCTCGTCTATGCGTTCGGCACGCGCGAATTCCGCTGCGGCGAAACGGTGCTCACGCTGCGCCGCCGCGAGCACGCGATCCTCGAGACGCTGATGCTGCAGCAGAACAAGACGGTGTCGAAGGCGCGGCTGATGGACAGCGTGTTCGCGCTCGACGACGAGCCCAGCGCCGACGCGATCGACATCTATATTCACCGGCTGCGCAAGCATCTCGCGGGCAGCACGGCCGAGATCATCACGCTGCGCGGGCTGGGTTACATCCTGCGCATGAAAAGCGCGCAGGACTGACGGGCACGCACCCGCCGCACGGAACATCGATTCGTAGCACGAAAGGTCGACCAGGCCAGCCGGATGCCGGCAGGCCCGCTTGCGCACGCCTGCCTGATCCGTGATCGTTGCGCGTTCGGTGTTTTCACCGATCCGATTCCTGCGTCCGGGAAAGCGTCGTGAAGGATTGCACGCTCTACGATGCTACGCGTCGGCCCTCTCGCTGTGGCCGGCAAGAGTCGGCATACATTACGTACTGCAAACGACAAGATTTCAATGCGGCAGCTCGGAGGAGACGATCTTGAAACGAAAAACCCTTGCCCTTTCCATCGCGGCGGCCGGCCTGTGCGCCGGTACGCACGCGCAAGCGCAGTCGAGCGTGCAGCTCTACGGCCTGATGGACCTGAGCTTTCCGACCTACCGGACCCACGCCGACGCGAACGGCAATCACGTGATCGGGATGGGCAACGAAGGCGAGCCGTGGTTCAGCGGCAGCCGCTGGGGCCTGCGCGGCGCAGAAGATATCGGCGGCGGCACGAAGATCATCTTCCGCCTTGAAAGCGAATTCGTGGTCGCGAACGGCCAGATGGAAGACGAAGGCCAGATCTTCGACCGCGACGCGTGGGTCGGCGTCGAGGACGAGCGCTTCGGCAAGCTGACGGCCGGCTTCCAGAACACGATCGCGCGTGACGCATCGGCGATCTACGGCGACGCGTACGGTTCCGCGAAGCTGTCGACCGAGGAAGGCGGCTGGACCAACTCGAACAACTTCAAGCAGATGATCTTCTACGCGGCCGGCCCGACCGGCACGCGCTACAACAACGGCATCGCGTGGAAGAAGCTGTTCAGCAACGGCATCTTCGCGAGCGCCGGCTACCAGTTCAGCAACTCGACGTCGTTCGCGACCGGCTCCGCCTACCAGGCCGCGCTCGGCTACAACGGCGGGCCGTTCAACGTGTCGGGCTTCTACAACCACGTGAACCACAACGGCTTCCGGAACCAGACGTTCTCGGTCGGCGGCAACTACACGTTCGACATCGTGCGCCTGAATGCCGGCTACTTCCGCTACAACGGCGACCAGGGCCCGCTCGGCCAGCGTCACGACGATTCGTGGACGGTGTCGATGAAGATCGCGCCGAAGGGCGCGCTCGACTACGAGCTCGGCTACCAGCAGATGCGCATCAAGAACGCCGCGAACAACTCCGACGGCTTCACGCCGAACGCGAACCTCGGCGCGTTCAGCCTGACCAACGGCGTCGCCAACGGCTTCAAGGAGACGATCTACGGGTCGGTGTTCTATCACCTGAGCAAGCGCACCGAGGTGTACCTCGCCGGCGACTACATGAAGCTGCACGGAGGCTACACGGCTGCGTCGACGTTCGGCGCGAAGAACCAGCTCGAACTGACGTCGGGCATCCGCACGCGTTTCTGACCTGCGGGCCGGCCATCCGGGCGGGGCTGCGGTACCCCGCCTTTCCCTGCCTCCAGGATTTCTCCATGCGGGCACGGCGGCGCTTTGCGCCGACCGTGCCCTTTTTTTCGTCCTTTCCGCGGCGCTCCGGGGTGCCCGGACAACGGCCGCCGGCCGCCCGTGCGACAACCGGCCCGAAGCCGCTTGCGGCCCGTGGGGCGGGCGATCGCGGCCGATGCGCGCACGCTCGGCCCACATCGGCGCTTGACCTCGGCCGGTCGACTCGATAGCGTTTCGGGTTTGCCCGGGTGGCCATTGCCGCCGGTGCCGTGAGCGCGCCCGACGTCCTGGCGCGCGCGGCCGGGCTCCGATGGAAAAGACGATGCAGAAACTCGATGCGGCCAGCCCGCAGGCGATGTCGACCGATTTCACCGCCGACAACGTCGCGCGCCTGAAGGCGCTGTTCCCCGAACTCGTGACCGAAGGCCCCGGCGGCGCGTCGGTCGACATCGACGTGCTGAAGGCGCTGGTCGGCGATTGCACGGTCGGCGACGCCGAAGAACGCTACGGCTTCCACTGGCATGGCAAGCGCAGCGCGCGCCAGGCCGCGCTCACGCCGTCGACCGGCACGCTGCGGCCCTGCCCCGACGACAGCGTCGCGTGGGACGATACGCGCCATCTCGTGATCGAGGGCGACAACCTCGACGTGATGAAGCTCCTGCACAAGAGTTACGCGGGCAAGGTGAAGCTCGTCTACATCGATCCGCCGTACAACACCGGCAGCGATTTCGTCTATCCGGACGACTTCAGCGACAGCATCCGCCACTACCTGGCGATGACCGGGCAGACCCAGGGCGGCGTGAAGCGCAGCACCAACACCGAGGCGAACGGCCGGTTCCACACCGACTGGCTGAACATGATGTATCCGCGCCTGAAGCTCGCGCACGCGCTGCTGTCCGACGAAGGGCTGATCGCCGTGCACATCGACGAGCACGAAGTGCACGCGCTGGTGCTGATGCTGCGTGAGATCTTCGGCGAGGAGAACGAGCTCGGCGTCGCCGTGTGGGACAAGCGCAACCCGAAGGGCGACGCACGCGGCGTCGCGTACCAGCACGAATCGCTGGTGCTGTTCGCGCGCAACGCCGAGACGCTGCTCGAACGGGCGCCGCTCAAGCGCCCGAAACGCAATGCGCAGCGCATGCTCGATGCCGCGCACGACGCCGTGTACCGCAGCGGCAACGCGAAGGACGCGCAGAAGGCGTACCGCGCGTGGATGAAGGCGCAGACCAACCTGTCCGGCGGCGAGGCGATGTACGACCGGCTGTCGGCCGACGGGCGCGTGTACCGTCTCGTGTCGATGGCCTGGCCGAACAAGAAGAAGGCGCCGGAAGAGTATTTCACGCCGCTGATCCACCCGGTCACCGGCAAGCCGTGCGCGATGCCGGCGCGCGGCTGGCGCAACCCGCCCGCGACGATGCAGGCGCTGATCGAGCGCGGCCAGATCGAGTTCGGCGCGGATGAAACCACGCAGCCGCAGCGGATCTACTACCTCGACGAGAACATGTACGAGAACGTGCCGTCGGTGCTGCCGTTCGCCGGCTCCGACGACGCGCTGCTGAAGACGCTCGGCATCCCGTTCGACCTGCCGAAGCCGGTCGATTTCGCGGCGGCCGTGATTGGCTGGTGCACGCGCGGCGACGACATCGTGCTCGACTGCTTCGCGGGCTCCGGCTCGACCGGCCACGCGGTGATGCAGGTGAACGCGACCGACGGCGGCGCGCGCCGCTACGTGCTCGTGCAGCTGCCCGAGGCGCTCGACCGCCGCGACAAGACGCAGCTGGCGGCCGCCGATTTCTGCGCGAAGCTGAAAAAGCCGCTGACGCTCGCCGAAATCACCAAGGAACGCCTGCGCCGCGCCGCGCAGCAGGTCGCGCGCGATTACCCGGAAAGCTATGGCGACCTCGGTTTCCGCGTGTACCGGCTCGACACGACCAACGTGATCGAGTGGGACCCGCGCCGCGACGATTTCGACCATGCGCTGTTCGCATCCGTCGAGCACGTGAAGACCGGCCGCACGGAAGACGACCTGCTCGCCGAGCTGACGCTGAAGCTCGGCCTCGACCTCTGCACGCCGGTCGAGCATCACCAGGTGGCCGGCAAGACCGTGCACCTGATCGGCCGCGCGATCGTCGCGTGCTTCGATGCGCGCATCTCGCGCGACGACGCGGGCCCGCTCGCCGACGGCATCGTCGACCTGCTCGATGCGACCGGCACGACGCACGACGTCACGTGCCTGTTCCGCGACAGCGGTTTCGTCGACGACGTCGCGAAGCTCAATCTCGCCGCGCTGCTCGAACAGCACGGCGTGAAGCGCGTGCGGAGCCTGTGATGCGGCTGCATTTCGAAGCGGATCTCGACTACCAGCGCGAGGCGATCGACGCCGTCTGCGACCTGTTTCGCGGCCAGGAATCGTATCGCGGCGACTTCAGCGTGCTCGCGAACGCCGCGCCCGGCACGACGGCGGCCGCGCAAGGCTCGCTCGGCTTCGCGGTGTCGGAACAGGGCGTCGGCAACCGGCTGTCGCTGACCGACGACGCGCTCGCGCGCAATCTCGCCGACGTGCAGCTGCGCGGCGGGCTGCCGCCGTCCGGCCTGCCCGGCTCGCGCGACTTCACCGTCGAGATGGAGACCGGCACCGGCAAGACCTACGTGTACCTGCGCACGATCTTCGAGCTGAACCGTCGTTACGGCTTCACGAAGTTCGTGATCGTCGTGCCGTCGATCGCGATCAAGGAAGGCGTGCACAAGACGCTTTCCATCACCGAGGATCACTTCCGCGCGCTGTACGCGGGCGTGCCGTACGACTACTTCCTGTACGACTCCGCGAAGCTCGGCCAGGTGCGTCACTTCGCGGCGAGCGCGGCGATCCAGATCATGGTGATGACGGTCGCCGCGATCAACAAGAAGGAAATCAACAACCTCTACAAGGACAGCGAGAAGACCGGCGGCGAGAAGCCGATCGACCTGATCCGCGCGACGCGGCCGATCGTGATCGTCGACGAGCCGCAAAGCGTCGACGGCGGCCTCGAGGGGCGCGGGCGCGAAGCGCTCGCCGCGATGGCGCCGCTCTGCACGCTGCGCTATTCGGCCACGCACGTCGACCGCCATCACATGGTGTACCGGCTCGACGCGGTCGACGCGTACGAGCGCAAGCTCGTGAAGCAGATCGAGATCGCGTCGGCGATCGTCGAGGACGCGCACAACAAGCCGTACGTGCGGCTCGTCGGCGTGTCGAACCGGCGCGGCGCGATCAGCGCGCGTGTCGAGCTCGACGTCGCGACGGCGGCCGGCGTGAAGCGCCAGATCGTGACGGCCACCGACGGCGACGATCTCGAACGCCTGACCAAGCGTGCGCTGTACGCGGGGCTGCGGATCGGCGAGGTCCATGCGGTGAAGGGCGCCGAATACGTCGAGCTGCGCCATCCGGAAGGCGAGGCGTTCCTGTCGCTCGGCGAGGCGTTCGGCGACATCGACACGCTCGCCGTGCAGCGCGAGATGATCCGCCGCACGATCCGCGAGCATCTCGACAAGGAACTGCGCCTTGCGGAGCGCGGCGTGAAGGTGCTGTCGCTGTTCTTCGTCGATTCGGTCGAGCGTTATCGCCGCTACGACGAGAACGGCATGCCCGTGAAGGGCGATTACGCGCTGATCTTCGAAGAGGAATATGCGCGTGCGGCGCGCGTGCCGGCCTACCGTGCGCTGTTCGACGGCGTCGACGTGGCGCTCGAAGTCGGGCGCGCGCACAACGGCTACTTCTCGATCGACCGCAAGGGCGGCTGGACCGATACGAGCGAAAGCAGCGCGGCGGCGCGCGAGAACGCCGAACGCGCGTACGGCCTGATCATGCGCGAGAAGGAAGCGCTGCTGTCGTTCGACACGCCGCTGAAGTTCATCTTCTCGCACTCGGCGCTCAAGGAAGGCTGGGACAACCCGAACGTGTTCCAGATCTGCACGCTGCGCGACATCCAGACCGAGCGCGAGCGCCGCCAGACGCTCGGCCGCGGGTTGCGCCTCGCCGTCGACCAGGACGGCGAACGCGTGCGCGACCCGGGCGTGAACACGCTCACCGTGATCGCGACCGAGCGCTACGAGTCGTTCGCGGAGAACCTGCAGAAGGAAATCGAGGCCGATACGGGCATCCGTTTCGGGATCGTCGAGGAACACCAGTTCGCGGCGCTGCCCGTACAGGAAGGCGACGCGCCCGCGCATGCGCTCGGCATCGAGCTGTCGCGCGTGCTGTGGAATCATCTGCACGAGCAGGGTTACGTCGATGCGCAGGGCAAGGTGCTCGACCGGCTGAAGGATGCGCTGCGCCAGAGCGCGCTGGTGCTGCCCGAGGCGTTCGAGATGCTGCGCGCGCCGATCGTCGCGACGCTGCGCAAGCTGTCGGGCCGTTTTGCCGTACGCAACGCGGACGAGCGCCGTGCAATCGCGCTGCGGCGCGATGCGTCGGGCAAGGCCGTCGTGTTCGGCGAGGATTTCCGCGCGTTGTGGGACCGCATCCGCCATCGCACCGTGTACCGCGTCGAGTTCGACAACGCGAAGCTCGTGCGCGACTGCGCGGCCGCGCTGCACGACGCGCCGGACATCGCGCGCGCACGGCTGCAGTGGCGCAAGGCCGAGATCGATATCGGCAAGGCCGGCATCGAGGCGATCGAGGTGGGCGGCGCCGGCACGGTGCTGCTCGACGAAGGCGAGCTGCCGCTGCCCGACCTGCTCACCGAGCTGCAGGACCGCACGCAGCTCACGCGCCGTTCGCTTGCGACGATCCTGGCCGACAGCGGCCGGCTCGACGATTTTCGCGTGAATCCGCAGCAGTTCATCGCGGTCGCGGCCGATGCGATCAACCGCTGCAAGCGGCTCGCGCTCGTCGCGGGCATCGCGTATCGCAAGCTCGGCGAGCGCCATGTGCATGCGCTCGAATCGTTCGAAAGCGAGGCGCTGACGGGTTACCTGCGCAACCTGCGGCCCGACGCGCGGAAGTCGATCCACGAAGCGGTCGTGTGCGAGACGGACGCGGAGCGCGCGTTCGCCGATGCGCTCGAGGCGCACGACGGCGTGAAGCTGTACGCGAAGCTGCCCGCGTGGTTCCGCGTGCAGACACCGCTCGGCAGCTATCACCCCGACTGGGCCGTGCTCGCGGAGCAGGACGGCGGCGAGCGGCTGTACTTCGTCGTCGATACGCCGAATACCGACGGCCATGTGCCGAGCGAGCACGAGCGTGCGAAGCTCGCGTGCGGCGAAGCGCATTTCCGTGCACTGGTGGACGGCGACGGCGCGGCGCGCTTCGTGCGCGTCAGGCAGGCCGATGCGTTGTTCGAACCTGCGGTGCCGCTGGCAGGCGCCGGGCGGTGATACGAAGGGCGGCGATGAGCCGCCCTTTTTTCTGCGTTGGTGAGCGTGCCGGACACGCTCGCGGCGCCTTCTTCATGCGCCGGTTTCTCTTCCGTCATCCGCGTGAAGGCGATCCCTATTCCTGCATGAGTACGACGCGGTTACGGCTGGTTGCAAATCGGGTCGGCACGACGTTTCCGCGCGACGGCGGCAATGCGTTGCCTCGATGAAAAAAGGGCGCCGAAGCGCCCTTCTCCCGCATGCGTGCGCCGCGCTTACAGCGTGCGGCCGAATGCGTTGTGATGCGAACGATGCGTGGACGTCGACGCATGCGTGGTATGGCCATGCGCATGCCCGTGCGTGTGACCATGACCCGGCTGCACGCCGGCGCGATCGGCGATCGTATCCGAGCGGTCGGCCGCGCGCGACAGGCCCTTGTCGCGGTCCCCCGCGTGCATGCCGTTCGAGTTGCTCAGCGCCTGGCCGCTCATGTGGCCGCCGGACATGCCGCCCGCGTTGCCGCCCGAGCCGCCTGCGCCATGACCGCCACCGTTGCCACCGCCATTGCCGCCGGCCGCCGCGTACGCGGACACCGAGCCGAGCGCGAGCAGCGCGGCCGTCAATACGGACAGATATCGTTGCTGTTTCATCTTGTGCTCCCTGGAGCGCGTTCGTGTGACTGCATTCTATGAACGCACAAAATTCGCGCCACGCGACGTTGTAAATGATCGTAACGATGCGCGCGGCGCGCATTCGTCGGATCGATCCGGGTGTTGCATGAACGGGGAGCGAAGCAGGCGGCGGCGGCGCGTTGGCGCCGCCCCGGTGATGAAGTGCTTACTGCGCCGGCTGCATGCCCTGCGCGGCGGCCTTGTGTTGAGCGGCCTGCTCCTGCGCCTGCTTCTTCGCCATGTGGTGGCCGACGATACAGCCACCGACCGCACCGACAACCGCGTGGTGCCCCGCATAGTGGCCGGCGACCCCGCCGACCACCGCACCCTTCATGCAGCCCGCCGCGTGCGCGCTGCCGATCGTTGCGAGCGCGACGACAGCGGCGGCGGCGCACAGCCTGATGTGACGAATGGGCATCATGTTGTCACTCTCCTCTCGTGGTGATCAGCCGGGCCGCTTAGTCCCAGCGGCCGCCGCGCCAGCCGCCGCGGTCGCGCCACTCGTGCTCGCGCCACTCACGGCGGCGCCACTCGTGTTCGCGCCATTCGCGTTGACGCCAGCCATCGCCACGCCAGCCGTCATCGCGGTAGCCGACCGGCGCGTACATGACGGGCGGCGGCGGCGCGACGTAGACCGGTGCGGGCGCCGCGTAGACGCCCGGCACGCCGATGCCGACCGACAGGTCGACGTGGGCCGACGCGACGCCCGAAGCTGCCAGCGCCGCTACACCGAGAACTGCACCGAGAATAAGTTTCTTGCTCATCTCGCGACTCCCTGCACGTGTCGTGCGTCATGTGAATACGGTTCGGAGTCTAGGCACCGGACACAGACACAGGTGAAACGGGTATGCGAGACCGGTAACGGACGTTTACGGATGCCCGCAAAGCCTTGCGGGGCAAGGGAGAGGCCGTGCTCGAAACGCCGTTGCGGCGATGCATCGGGCCGGTAAAAAGGGCGTTTCGGCACGAAACCGGGCGATTCGATCGCGCTCGCCGGCGTGCGCGGGAAGCGAACCGCCCGCGCGGCGCGAGCGGTTCGCAACAGCGGGCGTTACGCGCGGATATCGTCGACGCTGCGCAGCCAGTGCACGCTGAACAGGTTGTCCGCGTCGGTCCACACGGTATCGGGCTCGAATCCCGCGCGGCGCGCGATCGCATGGAAGCCGTCGATCGTGAACTTGTGCGAGTTCTCCGTGTGGATGCGCTCGCCGGCTTCGAAGCGGAACGCGTGGCCGCGCACGTGCACCGTCTGCGCGACATCGCTGACGAGATGCATCTCGATGCGCTGCCGCTCGCTGTCGTAGAACGCGCAATGCGAGAACGCGTCGACGTCGAAATCCGCGCCGAGCTCCGCGTTCGCGCGCACCAGCAGGTTCAGGTTGAACCGCGCGGTCACGCCCTGCGCATCGTTGTACGCGTCGTGCAGCGTGCGCGCGTCCTTCACGAGGTCGGCACCGACCAGCAGGCCGCCGCCGCGCAGCAGCCGCGCGGCATCGCGCAGGAATGCGTCGGCCTCTTCCCGCGAGAAATTGCCGATCGTCGAGCCGGGAAAGAAACCGATGCGCCGCGCCGGTGTCGCGGTCAGCGCGGCCAGTTGCTCGGCCTTCGTGTAGTCGGCCGCGAGCGGCGCGACGTCGAGCCACGGATAGGCCGAACGCAGTCGCGCGGCCGCGCCGTGCAGGTAGTCCGCCGAGATGTCCACCGGCACGTAGCGCGCCGGCGCGTTCGCATAGTTGCCCGCGAACGCGTCGAGCAGCACGCGGATCTTCTCGAGCGAGCCGGCGCCGAATTCGACGAGTTCCGCATGCGGGCCGACGCGCCGCACGATCTCGGCCGCGCGATCGCGCAGGATGCCGAGCTCGGTGCGGGTCGGGTAATACTCGGGCAGTTCGCAGATGCGATCGAACAGCGCGGAGCCGGCCGCATCGTAGAAGTATTTCGGCGGAATGCTGCGCGGCGTGCGCGACAGTCCGTCGATCAGGTCGCGCTCGAACGCGCTCGGCCGCGAATCGCGGGCGGGTTGCTGGCCACCGCTCGTGGCCGTCTGGTCAGACGTCTCGCGCAAGTCGCACTCCCGTGAATTGCCAGCGTGCCGCCGGCGGAAAGAAATTGCGGTACGTCGGCCGTTCGTGCCCCGGCGGCGTCGCGATGCTGCTGCCGCGCAGGACCTGCTGGCCGACCATGAACTTGCCGTTGTATTCGGCCGCGACACCCGCGAGCGGCCGAAAGCCCGGGTACGGCTCGTACGACGAGCGCGTCCATTGCCACACGTGCCCGAGCATCTGCCGGATGCCTTCGGAGGGGAACGCGGCTTCCCATTCGAATTCGGTCGGCAGGCGGGCGCCGGCCCATTCCGCGTACGCGGCCGCTTCGTAGAAGCTCACGTGGCACACCGGTGCGTCGGGCGCGAGCGGTTCGACGCCGTGCAGGCCGAACGTGCGACGTACGCGCGTGGCGGCCGCATCGTCGTCGTCGGGCATCCAGTACGCGGGCCCTTGCCACCCTTCCCGCTGCACCGTGGCCCAGCCGTCGGACAGCCAGAACTCGGGGCGTGTGTAGCCGCCGTCTGCGACGAACGCCGCATATTCCGCATTCGTCACGAGACGGTTCGCGATCTCGTACGGCCGCACGAGCGCCGTGTGGCGCGGCCGTTCGTTGTCGAACGAGAACGCATCGCCGTCGTGGCCGATCTCGACGAGCCCGCCCGGCTGGTGAAGCCAGTGCAGCGCGCCCGCATCGCCCGCGGCCATCGCATCGCCGTCCATCCCGTTGCGCGGCCGGAACGCCGGCTTCAGCGGGTTGCACGAGAACGCGTGCAGCATGTCGGTCACGATCAATTCCTGGTGCTGCTGCTCGTGATGCAGGCCGAGCACGACCTCGGGCGCGATTGCGTCGAGCAGCGCCGCATCGGCGCCGGCCAGCGCGCGCAGCATCGCGTCGTCGACGTATTGCCGGTACGCATGCACCTCGTCGAGCGACGGGCGCGTGAGCAGCCCGCGCTGCGGCCGCGGATGGCGCGGGCCGAGCGCTTCGTAATAGGAATTGAAGAGGAACTGGAATGCGTCGTCGAACGGCGCGTAGCCGGGCACGCGGCGCATCAGCACGACGGTTTCGAAGAACCAGGTCGTATGCGCGAGATGCCATTTCGTCGGACTCGCGTCGGGCATCGACTGCACGGCCTGGTCTTCGGCGGACAACGTCGCGGTCAACGCGACGCTATGGGTGCGCACGTCCTGGTAACGGCGCTGAAGCTGTGATGCAAGGAGGCTCATCGGTTTACCGTCCACGTCGCGATTCGCTGCGTTGCGTTGCCGGAAAAGGGAAAGCCTTGCGCGTGATGCGCGCGGCTGACGTGCGACCTGCTGCTGCGTCGACGGGCAGCCGGCGCGCGCGCCGGGCCGCGAATACGGCGTCACTTCATCTGCCCGTGCAGAACAGTATGGTCCAGAAATGTGAATGCTGCGAATCGGGATGCCGGTGAAACGCGAACGAAAGAGAAATGAAAGTGTCGGCTGCGCGCGTGTCGCACGCGTGACACGCCGGGCAGGCCTGCCGGTTCGGGCGTGAACGCCGTGCACGACGCGCTGGGCCGCGCAGGCGGGCTGCTGACACCCCATGACATCCGCGCGGCGATCGTGAGTGCATGCCCCGAGATGCCCGGATTTGTCTGACGAACGTGTGCGTGCGCCGCGACCGGCACGGCGATGAACCGCCCCGCCCTTCGTCCGGGTCCGCGGCCAAACGCGCTTCGAAAAAATTTTCAGCCGATGTCACACACGCGGGGGGCTCGCTCGTCATGTCACCGGAACCCACACGAAAGGAGAAGGACCATGACTGCGAAACTCAATCCGTTTGCCGCCGCACCTGCACTGATGAAGAACTGGATGACCGTGTCGGTCGCCGCTGCCGGGAGCCTCGAGCCGACGCTGATCGAGCTCGTCAAGATCCGCGCATCGCAGATCAACGCGTGCGCGAACTGCATTAACATGCACACGGCCGAGGCCCGCGAGCAAGGCGAGACCGAGCAGCGCATCTATCTGCTCGCCGCGTGGCGCGAAGCGCCCTGCTACACCGACCGCGAACGCGCGGCCCTCGGCTGGACCGATGCGCTCACGCGGCTGTCGGAGGGCCACGCCGCACACGAGGCAGCCTACGCGGCGCTGAACGACCACTTCAGCCAGGAGGAACAGGTGAAGCTCACGCTGATGATCAACGTGATCAACGGCTGGAACCGGCTCGCCGTCGGCTTCGGGCTGTGGATCGACCCGGCCGACGCGAAGGCCGCCGCCGCGAAGATGGTGGCCTGATGCCGCCTCTCGACCCGGCCAGGGGCAGCGCCGAAGCACGGGCCGACGCGGCGGCGAGCTTCGACCCGCTGCGTCGCACGCTGATCCGCGTCGCGTACCGGATGCTCGGTTCCGTCGCGGATGCCGAGGACATGGTGCAGGACGCGTTCATCCGCTGGATGGACGTCGACCGTACCGAGGTGCGCGTGCCCGAGGCGTTCCTGCGCCGCATGGTGATGCGCATGTGCCTCGACCAGCTGAAGTCCGCGCGGCACCAGCGCGAGACCTATATCGGCCCGTGGCTGCCCGAGCCGGTCGTCGAGGAAGACGAACAGGAAGACGTCACGCTGCCGCTGCTGCTCGCGCTCGAACGGCTCTCGCCGCTCGAACGCGCGGCGTTCCTGCTGCACGACGTGTTCGGCCTCGAGTTCGACGAAGTGGCCGCGACGATCCAGCGCGACCCGGCCGCGTGCCGGCAGCTCGCCGCACGGGCGCGTACGCATGTGCGCGAGGCGCGGCCGCGCTTTCATGTCGAGAAACAGCGCGGGATCGAATTGGCGGAAGCGTTTTTTGCCGCGTCACGCAGCGGCGACATGCGCACGCTCGGCGCGATGCTCGCCGAGGACGTGAGCCTGCATTCGGACGGCGGCGGCAAGCGCTCGGCGGCGGGCAAGCCGGTGTTCGGCTTCGAGCGCGTGATGAAGGTGCACGAGTATCTGGCCGAGCTGTTTGCGACACATGCATCGAAGCTCGTGCGTGCCGGGTTCATCAACGGGCTGCCGGGTTTCGTCACGCTGGAATCCGATGGCGAGCTGCAGACCACGGCGCTTGAGATCGAGGACGGCAAGATCGTCGCGATCTATGTCGTGCGCAATCCTGACAAGTTGAAGCATCTGCACTGAGGGTGGCGGAGTCGCGCGTCGGGTGCCGTGGACATCCACGGCCGCGATGCGCGCTGTTCACCGTCCTGCCGCCCTGCTTTACCGGCCGCCGGTTCGTGCTCGTACTCGTGCAATCAATACGTGCCGACCACGAGGTTGCGGATCACGATCATCAGGAAGCCGAGCAACGGCGTCGCGATCGCGAAACCGGTCGCCGCGAGCCAGTTCGTGCCGCCCTGCGCTTCCAGCAACGCGAGAAACGATTCGCGCGACGTCGCGTTCGGGCGCAGCTTGTCGATCCGGCGCTCGACGTGCGCCTTGTAGAGGCCGTTCCCGTACCAGCCGAGCGACACCGCGATCCCGATCGTGACCGGGTCGAGCGTGCTCGATTCGAAGTATGTCGGGAAGAACAGCAGCTCGACCAGCGTGATCGCGAGCGACGCGCCAAGGACGGCCGCCGCCTGCCAGTACATGCATCGATACGCCATCCAGACCGGGCCCAGGAAACAGGCTGCCCAGTTCCACGACTGCCGGTTCTTGCGCGACGCGGCGATCGTCCATTTCCGCTCGAACCAGGCAGCCTTCTTGCCGACGTAAGCGGCGATTTCGTCGTTGCTCGCGGACGATGCGGCGGTCGTGACGTCGGACATGGTCGGGTGCTCTCAGTCGCGCGGGTCGCGCGTTGTTGTTTTGATGTGGTCGGATGCGGTGAAAGTCGAACGGCGCAGCCGCTTCGGTCGCACACGATTCTACCTGCCGTGCAGCGCAGGTCGCAGCGTCACGGGCCAGGATGTCGGTGGAGATGCGATGCCGTGGATCGCGCGACGCATCAGGGCGACATGCGTCGTTTCGCGTTGTTTCGGCCGGAAAAAGAAAAACGCCACGCGAGGTTGCCGCGTGGCGTTTGTATGTTTGGCGAGCCGCGTTGCCTGTAGGCAATTTGCGCTGCCGGACCCCTTCATTTTGTTCGTTGGTAGGCTCGATTGGATTCGAACCAACGACCCCCACCATGTCAAGGTGGTGCTCTAACCAACTGAGCTACGAGCCTAAGAAGCCGCGAATTATAGAGAGGGTTTTTGAGGAGCACAAGCCCTTTCGTGAAAATTTTTTGAATCGGCGCGTGCGGGGGCAAACGATCGATGGTGCATGGCGATGCCGGGCACGTCGCCCTCACCGCTTCGCATCACAGCAAAACGCGTCGATGCGCGGTGATGTTATCCACATTGCCCTCTGGATAACCGTCCGGCAAGCCTCTGGATTCACAGTGGAACGATTGAGGATATGTCGGCGAGTCTGTGAATCGGCGAAAAGTTGTTCTGTGCTGCGCGGAGCTGTTCACGTGCGACACCCATGGTTATGCATCCGGCTTCGTGCTGAAAATTCAGTGCGTTACGGAGGTTATCCACTGTGAGGCACAGCGCTTGTTAACTATCACTACGTATATATACGAACCCTGTTAACACCTTTGGATAAGCACAGTCCGTCGACTGTGATCCGCCCGGGATATGCACTGCGTGCGGCGAACAGAAGAACGAATCGGGAAGCTGTGAAGTGCGTGGGTGATGTGCGGACCCTTATGTCTGTAGAATCGCCGGCATCCAGGATGCAAAGGCCCGTCGAACAGGCTCACGACACATGACCGATTCTTCGTTGCCCAGGCTCGACACGCTCGATATCGACACAGTCGTGCATCGAATGCAGCAACATCCGGGCGACATCGTGTTCGAGCAACGCGTGTCGATCCCGGAAGCCGATGTCCTGTGCTGCCGCTACAAAGGTGAGCGATTCAACGTGAAGTTCGATCTCGGCTACGGGGTATTTGTCGATCGCGTCGGAAAGCTGTCTCGCCAAGACATCGAAGACATCATCAGATGGCTCGTAATGGTGTGAACCGGATGACGAGAGGCACAGGCACATGATTGATTCCTTGACTGCGCTGCAGCGCTGGTACGAATCGCGTTGCGATGGCGTCTGGGAACACGCGCACGGCATCGAGGTCGTCACGCTGGACAATCCGGGATGGAAGGTGAAGCTCGACGGCGCGACGTCTGGCAAGGTGATCGATCTGTCGATCGAGCGCAACGAGTCGGACTGGATATCCGTGCGTGCGACCAGCGCTGAATTCACCGGCTACGGCGGCCCGGGCAATTTGCAGGAGCTCCTCTTGCTCGCGGTCGAGTGGATTGACTGGCGCGCGACGAACGACGAAGGACAAAGCGATCGATGAAGGCACCTGTCGACGAAATGCTGGTGACGGAGATTGCCGGCCGTGTTGCGGTTGTCGTGACCGAGGTGGTCGCCGTCGCCGATGGGCTGGCACGGTTGGGCTTGGCTCGGCAATCCGGTCGCGGGGAATGCGCGATCGCTCGATGTCTTCCACGGCGCGACGAAACCGAAGAAAGAACAGGGCGACGCAAGCGGCGCTCGCAACTGGAGTGAGGAATGGGACCGATCGTTTGCCATCGACACGGACGCGCTTCCACGGCGACAACATCGAAGGGTGTGGACGCACGCATCAGGCTGCGCGGGCAGTGTATGCCCGGTGAACTCGTGAAGGTCTCGCTCGACCGGCCGAGATACAGCTGGGAGATGTGGGTGTTGCGCGCCGAGCTTGACGAGCACGAGGTCGATGCGATCTTCGTCGATCGGGTCGCGCACGTGAAGGCATTTCCGAAGATCGCGGCATTGGAGCGCTTGCGCGCGTATGTCTGTCTGGCGTGTCTGGACGAACTGCTCGTGCGCTCCGGCGAAGCGCCTCATCAACCGACGACGAAAGAGCAGGCGTTCGATACGTCCGTCGTCGCGGCGAATGCAAAGTGGCCGAGCGGTTTCGCGCGATGCGAACTTCACGGGCTGATCTGGCCGACGCGGTCGTCGCCGGATATCGAAACGGCGATTCTCACGATCGATGTGATCCGTGATTGTCACGTCGTGCGGGTGATCGATGCCCGTGTGAAGCACGAGCCCAAGTATTGGTTCGACGAAGCGTTTTTGCGCAAGGTGCTCGGGCCGGATATCGACATCGTCGATTCGACGTTCCGGATCGACGATCCGGCCATGTTCGTGCGGCTGCAGGACGCCGGTGAGTATGTGTGTCCGGTGTGCCTGCGGGAGGTGTTGAAACGCAGCGGCCTGGGCGATGACGCTGCGCCGGCGTGAACGCAAAGGAGAGGGCATGACGGGCAGGCAACCGGCGCCGTTTGCGATCGAGCAGGACGACATGACGGACGACGCTACCCGGCGCAAGATTTTCTGGCTGCTGCAACGCCTGACGAGCCTGTCGCTCTGGACGCGCAAGCGCGAGGCATTCGAGCGCTTCGCGAACGCGTACGAGCATGCAGTGAACACGTGGCCCGATGGTGATCCGGAGGCCATCCAGCGCACCCACTTTCCGATCATCGCCGACATTCTCGCGGCTTACGATCGAGGGCTGACCGAGCTGGCCCGAGGGAACCGGATTGGCTGGCGGAGCGGTGGGCCGTTCAAGCACGTGTACCGGCAATACCACCTTCTGGACGCGTATTTCTACCCGAATCCCGATTACTGGGATCGCGGTGGGCAGGTTGCCCCGTACCCGCCGAAGATCGACGCGCTGGCCCGGCTGCTGCACGCATCGGAATACCAGATGGAGTCTGCGCCGTTCGATTCGGACGATCGATTCGGCAACCTCGCACGTCTGCGCTCGGCGAGACAGCTGTTGTCCCCGAATGCCTATGAGCGCAACTTCCACACGGTTTCCTACCCGGTGTTTCCGGAGGAGCTGCCTGCGGTTCCAGAAGCGGTTGGCCCGATCATCTGGACCGGCCGGAAAGTGCCTTGCGACGGCATCTGGGAGCCTGTCGTCGTCAAGTGGTCGAGGCGGCCGGGCCTCGTGCCGATCGTCATGCCCGGCTTGCGTAACGGAGGTTGCTTCAATTATTTCGTTCGGGGCACGCGTGCGCCGAACATCACGGACGATTTCCCGGGATTGTTCATCCCGACGTGTTGGCGATTGCTGTGGGAAGACCGGCGTTACGTGAACGGCGTCATTCCCGACGAATCGCAATATTTCCTCGAGCCACGGCAAGCGCCGCAGACGAACCCGAACCCGTGATATCCGGAGAACGCCATGAGCAAGCTGAATTTCGGCGAAGTCGATCGATGTTCCGTCCGGCTCAATACCGCGACGCTGCTCGGTCTGAAAGCCGCCTATGACGACTTCGCGAAGACCGGGCAGGATTTGCACAACTTCGAGATCTGGATCACGGACGAAAGTGCCGCGACGGTCGATCCGAAACCGGACGACCACGTCATCGGCGTGACGTTTCTGGCGAAGATGCCTCCCGGCGCGCGCGGGCTCGGCAATGCAAGCCCGCTCGGGACGTCGATGAAATACGTCATCTCCCCGGAAACAGGCGAGATTCTCAAGGTTTATCTGACCAAGTGACCTGGGCGGCGGTGAAGGTGGTCAGCCTTCGTATGTGGGTAACTGCGGCGCAAACGACGTGAAACGCTGTGCGAGCAACAGGTGAGCATGCGCTCGGATCGCAAGCGGGGGGCGGATCCCGACGAATTCTGACCGTGACGAGCCGATCCGGATACGTGAGCCCGCGACTGAGCGCAGAAATGCCGGCTCCACGATGCGAGCGCGGGGGAAAGTGCATCACGTTCGTGCGCTTGCCGACGTGCCGCATGTGGACAACCTGCACGCCCAGCCAGTCGAATCGCTGTGCCTCGGACAGGTGAGCGCCATGCACTCGACCATGTGAAACAGCCCGAATGCCTTGCTGGACAGGGATTTTCCGGAATGGAGCAGGTGATGGGGAGAATGTTCGCGCGATCCGCCGTGACTGAGTGCCGTGTGGATATCGAGCAGCCAGGACACTCGAAATCCTGTGCATTCAGCGGGTGAGGGTACGCGAATGTGGTGAGGATGTTTGCGTCACCTCGCGGGTTGTGGATATCACGCTTCCACGCAACTCGAAACACTGTGCAGACCCAAGGTGAGCGAACCGAACGATATCAGCATGTAGCGTCACCACGATCAAGCTGACCGGCCTCCACGATTCCCGGTGCGGTTCGGACACCGACTCGACTGGCGTCGCGAGAGAAGGCGGCATATACCAGGACAAAGTCGCACGGCGAGGACGATCGTTCGCTATGCTGCCGGTGACAACGCACCTATCCATCGGATACACATGAGCGCAACTGCAACTGCACGGATCATTCTCAAAGCCATGCTGAGCATTCCCATTGCCTTTGGGCTCGCCTATCCCCTTGTCCATCCTTCAGAAGACGGTGGCATTCTCGGCGAAATGGAGAGGCTTGGGACAATCGGCGGCATCGTCGTCATCACGGTTTTCCTGGCTCTGGTCTATGCGTACGCGAGCGACCTGAGGACTACCCTGAAATCGGTCAACCAAGGATCGCGCGCGGCCGAACCCAACAGCGTCTGGCTCATGTTCCTCTTGCCGTACAACTTCATCGAGGACTTCTTCATTATTTCCAACGTTGCGAAGTCCCTGGAAGCGGAGTCTCGTATCAATCCGGCGCTGTCGGGTCTGCGCTCGTTCGGCCGGATCAGTGGCATCGGGTGGTGTCTTGCGCAGGTTGTTTCGTTGATACCCGATACCCTTGGCTCCATCGCCGGTGGCGTTGCAGTTTTCCTCTGGGTTTGGCACTGGGTGTTCGTGCGTCGAGCGAACAAGATGCTTGCCGGCAGCCAGGTCTCGGTGGCGACTCTACCTGGACGGACAGGATCGTAGCCATCCTTGGAAGCCGGATCGCTTACCCGTGATCGATGTGGACATCCTGTTCCGCAGCGACTCGAAACCCTGTGATTCCAAAGGTGAGGGCACCGGAGCGGCTTCGATGTGCATAACAGCCAGGGAAAGTCAGTCGAAACACTGTGCAAGCGAGCGGTGAGCGTGCGCCCGTTCAAGCCCGCCGGGCCGCGCCACAAAAGGCGCTGGCGGCCACCCCCGACCGCCGACCGGGCGCGCATCGCACCACTCAAGTCTGCTGATCGAGCGCCTGCGCGACCGCTTTCTCCGCGAGACTCCCGGCCGGCCCGACCACCGCATAGTTGAGCCCGTTCACCGACCCGTACCGCGCGAGCAACGCGCCATCCACACGTTGCCCGGCCGGCAGCAGACGATGTTTCGATTCCGCCGGCCGGAGATAGAAGCTGAGCGTCCGCCCGGCCTCGTCTTCATAGAGCACCATCGCAGCCGTGGCCCCGCTATCCGTCGTGAACAACCGCCCTCCGACCGGCCTGAACCCCGCCGCGCTCAGATCCGGCAGCCTTGCCGATGCCCCCACTCGCCGGGTGAGCCACCCCTGCAAATCGCCCGCACCGGTCGGCCGGTAATCCACCTTGGCCGTCTGATCGACCACCATCATCCGGTAAGCCTCGACTGCATCGCTCATCGGTGCAATGGGCGGCGCCGCGTTCCATCCACGCGCCTGCCATCCGCCGAATGTCCCCAGCCCGACGCAGAACACGAACGAAGCCGCGATCGCGAACCGCATCCGCGTGCGCTCCGCCTGCCTGCCGCGAATGGCGGCAGGATCCAGCGCAAGGTTATCCGCCGGCATCCGCACGCTTTCCAGCGCGGCCCGCAACCGCTGCGCATCCTGCTGCCATTGCTTCACCTGTTCCGCGCGCTCCGGATGCAGCGCGAGATAACGCTCGACCGCGGCGCGCGCATCGCCGTCGAGCTGGCCGTCGACGTAGGCCTGGAGGTCGTGTTCGTTCGGAGGAATGTTCATTTCTTCATCAACCGGAGAGAAGGAGCTGGAAGCTCGCCGTCGCTGAGCTGGCGCAGCGCCTGGCGCGCGCGGGAGAGCCGCGACATCACGGTGCCGATCGGCACCTCGAGCAGGTCGGCGACTTCCTGATAGGTGAAGCCCTCGACCGCGACGAGCAGCAGCAGGCTGCGCTGCTCGTCGGAGAGCCGGCCGAATGCTTCGAGCGTCGCGCGCGCCGCGAATTCGCGTTCAGCGGACGGCCAGTGCGCTTCGTCGTCGTCGCGGATGCGCCCGAGCAGCCACGCGTAGCGCTTCGCGCTGCGTTTGCCGTCGAGAAACTGCCGGTACAGGATCGTGAAGAGCCAGCTGCGCAGCGACGCGTCGTCGCGGCGGCTCGTCCAGCGCGACAGTGCGCGCTCGAGCGTCGACTGGACGAGATCGTCGGCCGCGTGGACGTCACGCGCGAGCCAGAGCGCGAAGCGTCGCAGCCTGGGGATGAGTTCGCGCAATGCGTCGTCGTCGAGGGCGGTGGAGGGCATGGCCGGGCCGGTTGCCGAATGGGTAGAGATGCCGCGTAAGACGCCGGTGGGCGCCGCTTATTCCACCAGCATAGGAAAAAAATTTTCGTGGAATAAAGCGGCGCGGGTGGCGTCCTACGCGGGTTCGACAATGACCTGATGGTCGGGAGCACATTCATGGAGCGATCTTCTTCCTCTTCTTCGCCGCAGCGCGAGCCTGGGCGCGGGTGGTGGCGCTGGGCCGCGATCGGCGGCGCGGTGGCCGGCGTGGCCGTGGCGTTCGGCTACGCGGGCGGCTGGCTTGCGCCGGCGCGTCTGACCCCGCACCGGATCGTCGATGCGTTGCAGACGGCCGGCGGCGGCATTCACCCGGGCTTCCGGCGCAATCACGCGAAGGGCGTGTGCGTGACCGGTTACTTCGAAGGCAACGGCGCCGCGAGCGCGTATTCGGTCGCGCCGTTCTTCAAGGCGGTGCGCACGCCGGTGGTCGGGCGCTTCGCGTTGCCGGGCGGGAACCCGTACGCGCCCGACAGCAGCGTGCCGATCCGCAGCCTCGCGCTGAAGCTCACCGCGCCCGATGGCGAGCAATGGCGAACGGGGATGAACGCGATGCCCGTGTTTCCGGTGGCGACGCCGCAGGCGTTCTACGCGCAATTGCTGGCGACCCGGCCCGATCCGAAGACGGGCAAGCCCGACCCGGCGAAGGTAAAGGCGTTTTTCGGCGCGCACCCGGAGGCGGGCGCGTTCCTGCAATGGGTGAAGGGTGCGAAGCCGAGCGCGAGCTACGTCACCGAAAGCTATTACGGATTGAACGCGTTCTACTTCGTCGACGCGGCCGGCAAGCGCCAGGCGGTGCGGTGGCGCGTCGTGCCGGAGCAGACGGCCGGCGCCGGCGACGTCGCGACGGCGGCGGACCCGAACGTGTTGCAGCAGGACGTGACGCAACGTATTGCGGCGGGTGCGCAGAAGTGGAAGCTGCTGGTCACGTTGGCGGAGCCCGGCGATCCGGTGGACGACGCCACGAAGGTCTGGCCCGCGCAGCGCACGACGATCGACGCGGGCACGCTCGTGCTCGACCGCGTGGAGGCGCAGGACAGCGGGCCGTGCCGGGATGTGAATTACGACCCGACGGTGCTGCCGCAGGGGATTCAGGTGTCGGGGGATCCGTTGCTGGCGGCGCGCTCGGCTGCCTATGCGGATTCGTATCTGCGCAGGACGAGTGAAGAGGCCGGCGTGGCGGGCGTGGCCAGGTTGAGTTCGGAGGGACGGTGATGAAGACTTCTGCGACGTTTGGTTTGCCCGCGAGGGTGCTGCACTGGGTGATGGCCGCGATGATTCTCGCGATGCTGTTCATCGGGGTGGGGATGGTGGCGTCCGTTTCCGGGCGGCACGAGGTTCTGGTGGCGATTCACAAGCCGCTGGGTGTGGCCGTGCTGGTGCTGGTGTGCGTGCGGATCGTGGTGCGGGTGTTGTCGAAGCCGCCGGCGTTACCCGAGGATCTGCCGTGGTGGCAGAAGGCGGCCGCGCACGGATCGCATCTCGTGCTGTATGCGCTGATGGTCGCGATGCCGCTGATCGGGTGGGCGATGCTGTCGGCGGGCGGGTATCCGGTGACGTTGGGCGGCGGTGTGCAGCTGCCGGCGCTGGTGTCGGCTGATCCGGTGACGTTCGCCTGGCTGAGGGTCGCGCATCGTGTGCTGGCGTATCTGTTCTTCTTGACGTTCCTCGCGCACTTTGCGGCGGCGCTGTATCACGGACTGATCCGGCGGGACGGCGTGGTGAGGGCGATGGTCGGGCGGTAACCGACGGGAAGGTCGAGTTCGCGGCGGCGGGGCTGTATACGGGCGACCGGGGCAGCTCTTGCCGTGCCGCTTATATATGGCCACTCGGGTAGGCTCGGCTGCTCCCGGCATAGCATGTCAAAAATATTTCACGAAAGGGGTTGCGGAGACGGGGGCAGGTGCTTAGAATCACGCCTCTTTCGCGCTAACGGAAACGCAGCGCGGAGGAAGAAGGGAAGCGGTGCTGTTGAAGTTGGTTTTAGCAACTCCAGTACATACGAAATTAAACCGCAGTCGTCGCAACGAAGTAGTTAAAAAAGTTGTTGACGAGTTTTAAAAAACGGTTAATAATCTCGCTTCTCTGCTGCTGAAAACGCAGCACTGCTGAGAAACACGAAGTTCCTCGCAGA